>JBDSGA010000001.1:0-7396 GCA_039919235.1 Thermomonas sp.
GAATTCCGGGTGCTGAACGAAGACGGCCTGCGTTACGCCGACGAATTCGTGCGCCACAAGATCCTGGATGCGGTGGGCGACCTGTATCTGGCGGGCCACGCCATCATCGGCGCATATGAAGGCTTCAAATCCGGCCACGCGCTGAATAACCGCCTGGTGCGCGCCTTGCTGGCCGATGCCGGAAGCTGGGAAGAAATCAGCTATTCCGACCCCGAAACGGCCCCGCCAGTCCTTTATTCCACGGCGTTTCCGGCCACCTCGGCGGCTTGAACCCGATCGGTCCAGGCGTGCCCCTGCGCACGTATTCAGCTTGCTGGTTTCGGTTTATTTAACAAAATCACGGACTTGTGACGTTAGGATGCCCCGCTGGCCGGCCGCGCGTCCGTTTTTCGTATGCGCCCGATCAGGTTCAGTGGTCTTCCCCAGCGTCGTCAGGCGCGTCAGACCGCAGCAATGCCAAGGCAGCCGCCAATCCTGATTGGCTGGCCGCCGACATCGGTTTAGCGGAGCGTGCGGCCTGAGGTCTAGGACGCAACGGCTGCAGCGTCGTCTTGACGTTGAGCGTCGCCACATCGAGCCCGATGGATCGGGCGGCGTCTAGCAGTTCGGGCGTGGCCAGCCGCAATTTGGCATGCCAGACCGGCGCATCGACGAGGTACACGAGCTTGTCGCCACGCACATTCGCCAATCGTGCGTGTGCAGCCAGTGAAGGCGGCAGGCACCGGCGCAACAGTTGGTCCACTGCATCGAGCCACAAGGCCCGGCGCAACGGGTCTCCGGCACTCACCGCGTACAGCGCATCCAGCGCGGCGCGTGGGCCGGCAGGCACCTTCTCTTCTTCATTTGAAGACGCGGAGGGAGACGTGGACCGCGAACGAGACATGAGTCAATGACCGAAACAACCAAGCAACACGATAACGCCTCGGCCCGTCCGAGTGCCCTCATCCAGCTGCGGACCTTCGGGTACGCCGTGCGCTTCTGGTCGCTGCAGCATCCGCTCGCGGCTGCCGGCGTGGTGCTCGCCGTCGGCATGCTGGGTGGTGCCGGGGTGCGCAGCGCGGTCGGCATGGCCCAAGTGGACGCGATGCAGGCGGCAGATGCCGCGCGCCAGGTCGTGTTGCGGCAGGTGAGTCGCAATGCGCAGCACGAGGTCAACGCACTGGCCGCGCGGCTGGCCGAGCTGCAGGCACAGGCCAACCGCCTGAATGCCCTCGGCGCGCGCCTGACCCAGGCGGGCCAGCTGCAGGACGGCGAGTTCGATTTCGACAAGCCTGTCGGCCAAGGTGGCGCGGGCCGTGCCAGCGACATGCCACAAGGCGAGTTGCGCCAACGTCTCGCGGGCCTTGAAGGCCAGTTCCACGATGCCGACACCCAGTTGTCAGTGTTGGAGAGTCTGCTGTTCAATCGCGAGCTGGATCGCAGCGCAATTCCCTCCGGCGATCCGATCGCCAACAGCTACGTCACCTCTGGCTTTGGTGGGCGCGCCGACCCATTTGGTGGCGGCCATCAGTTCCACAAAGGCATCGATTTCGAGGCCGACGTGGGGGATCCGGTGCTGGCCGTCGCCGATGGCGTGGTCAGCTTTTCCGGCGTGCGTTCGGGCTACGGCAACGTGATCGAGATCGACCATGGCAATGGCTACGTGACGCGCTACGCCCACAACTCGCGGCTTGAGCACACGGTCGGCGACCTGGTGCGCAGCGGGCAGGAAATCGCCAAGGCCGGTTCCACCGGGCGTTCCACCGGCGCACACGTCCACCTGGAAGTATGGCAAGACGGCCACGTGGTCGATCCGCGCAAGTTCCTGGCCAGTGCATCGCAGGTGCGTCGCGGCTGAGCCAACGAAATTAAGCAGTCCCCAAGGGGCGAAAAAAAAGGGGACGGAGGGAATTAAGCCCACTTAATTCCCTCCGCCCCCTTTTTGCTTTTTGATGCGTGACCACATTGAACCCCACGGCCCGTTCACGGTCACAACTGACCTTGCAAACGCAGATGGTCGCCTCCAGCTACACTATCCGACTGCCAAAACGGGCGCATCGCGCCTGCTTTCGTTCGCACGCACACATTGATGGCCACGTGATGGCGCCGCATTTCCGGATGCGCGCATCCCCCAACCCGGATTTCATGCACCATGCTCAACAACCTGCTTACCAGCGTTTTCGGTAGCCGTAACGAACGCCTGCTCAAGCAACTCAGCGGCCAAGTCAAGAAAATCAATGCGCTGGAACCGCAGATGCAGGCGCTGTCGGATGAGGCCCTGAAAGGCAAGACCGAAGAGTTCAAGGCACGCATCGCCAACGGTGAGTCGCTGGACAAGGTGTTGCCGGAAGCCTTTGCGGTTTGCCGCGAGGCATCGGTTCGGGTGTTTGGCATGCGTCATTTCGATGTCCAGCTGATCGGCGGCATGGTGTTGCATCTGGGCAAGATCGCCGAAATGCGCACCGGTGAGGGCAAAACCCTGATGGGCACGCTGGCGGTGTACCTCAACGCGCTGGAAGGCAAGGGCGTCCATGTCATTACCGTCAATGACTACTTGGCCCGGCGCGACGCCGCCTGGATGGGCAAGCTCTACAATTGGCTGGGACTGGGCGTGGGTGTGGTGTACCCGGGTATGCCGCATTCGGAAAAACACGGTGCCTACCGCGAAGACATTACCTACGCCACCAACAACGAGATCGGGTTCGATTATCTGCGCGACAACATGGCGCTGGCCAAGGAAGACCGGTTCCAGCGCGGATTGCACTACGCCATCATCGACGAGGTCGACTCGATCCTGATCGACGAAGCGCGCACCCCGCTGATCATTTCCGGCCCGTCCGACGACTCGCCGGAGTTGTACCTGAGCGTCAACACCATCGTGCCCTCGCTGGTCCGCCAGAAAACCGAGGAAGGCGAAGGCGACTTCTGGGTGGACGAGAAAGGCAAGCAAGTCCACATGTCCGAGGAAGGCCAGGAACACGCCGAGCACCTGTTGCGCGGCGCCGGCATCCTCGGTGAAGAAGACAGTCTGTACGCCCCGCAGAACATCCACGTGGTTCACCACCTCAACGCCGCGATGCGTGCGCATGCGATCTATCAGCGTGACGTGGACTACATCGTGCGCGATGACGAAGTCATCATCGTCGACGAATTCACTGGCCGCACCCTGCCGGGCCGGCGCTGGTCCGACGGCCTGCATCAGGCCGTGGAAGCGAAGGAAGGCGTGCAGGTCCAGCGCGAGAACCAGACCCTGGCATCGGTCACGTTCCAGAACCTGTTCCGCATGTACAACAAGCTGGCCGGCATGACCGGCACCGCGGACACCGAGGCGTACGAGTTCCAGAACATCTACGGCCTGGAAGTGACCGTGGTGCCCACCCATCGTCCAATGGTCCGCAAGGATCATTCCGATCTGGTGTTCCTCAACCGCGCCGGCAAATACCGCGCGGTGGTGAAGGACATCATCGATTGCGTGGAGCGAGGACAGCCGGCGCTGGTAGGCACGACCTCGATCGAAGTGTCCGAACTGCTCAGCGATGAACTGAAGGCCGCCGGCGTCACCCATGAAGTGCTCAACGCCAAGCAGCACGAGCGCGAAGCGATCATCGTCGCCAACGCGGGTGCGCCGGGCGCGGTGACCATCGCCACCAACATGGCCGGTCGCGGCACCGACATCGTGCTGGGTGGTTCGCTGGAAACCGCGCTGGCCGACCTCGAAGCGCAAGGTGAGGTCGACGATGCGACTCGCACGCGCCTGAAGTCCGAATGGCAGGTGCGTCACGACGTGGTCAAGGCCGCCGGTGGATTGCATATCGTCGGCACAGAGCGCCACGAATCGCGCCGCATCGACAACCAGTTGCGTGGTCGCTCCGGCCGCCAGGGTGACCCGGGTTCCTCGCGGTTCTACCTGTCGCTGGAAGACAACCTGATGCGCATCTTCGCCGCCGATTGGGTGCAGAAGGTGATGGAGCGGATGGGGCTGAAGGAAGACGACATCATCGAGTCGCCACTGGTGAGCAAGCAGATCGCCAACGCGCAGCGCAAGGTCGAAGCGCACAACTTCGACATCCGCAAGAGCCTGCTGGAATTCGACGACGTCAACAACGACCAGCGCAAGGTGATCTACAACCAGCGCAACGAGTTACTGGAGGCCGACAGCATCCACGACAACATCGACGGCATTCGTTCGGACGTGGTCGGGGAAATGGTCGAGCGCTTCGTGCCACCCAATTCGGTCGACGAACAATGGGACCTGCCGGGCTTGCAGGCCGAGCTCGCCGCCGAATACGGCGTTCACATCGACCTGGTCACCCTGCATGCCGAGCACGACGAACTCGACGCCGCACAGATCGAAGAAAAGGTGCAGGAAGCCGTCACCGGGATGTTTGCCGACAAGGAAGCCCAAGTGGGTTGCGACACCATGCGCATGCTGGAAAAACACGTCATGTTGAACGTGCTGGACCAGTCCTGGAAGGAACATCTGGCACGCATGGATTACCTGCGCCAGGGCATCCACCTGCGCGGTTATGCGCAGAAGCAACCGAAGCAGGAATACAAGAAGGAAGCATTTGAGCTGTTCTCCGAGTTGCTGGAGAAGGTCAAGCGCGAAGTGGTGTCGTTGCTCGCGCGCGTACGCATCCGCGACGAAAACGAAGTCGCCCAGCTTGAAGCAGACGAACGCGCTCAGGCCGATGCCGCCGCGCGGCAGATGCAGTTCCAGCACGCGGACATGGGTGGTCTGGGCGCCGACGAGGAAGCTGCCGATGTGCAGTCTGCAGCCCTCGGAGGCGATTACAGCCGCGTTGGCCGCAACGACGCGTGCCCGTGCGGTAGCGGCAAGAAGTTCAAGCACTGCCACGGGCAACTGGCTTAACCCGGCTTTGCTTGAAAAGGGGACGGAGGGAATTAAGCTCGTTTAATTTCCTCCGTCCCCTTTTCCATATGCCATGAAGCAAATTCACGTCGTCGCGGGTGTCATTCGCGATCCACTCGGCCGCGTTTTGCTGGCGCGACGCACCGAAGGCCGTGACTTGGCCGGACTGTGGGAATTCCCCGGCGGTAAAGTCGAACCCGGCGAAGCACCGGAAGCAGCACTTCAGCGCGAACTGCATGAAGAACTTGGTATTCGTGCCATCGTCGGCACGCGTTTGATCTGCGTCCCGCAACAGTATCCGGACAAACGGCTGGTGTTGGACGTGCGTGAGGTGCAGTCCTACGAAGGCACGCCCAAGGGCCTGGATGGACAGGCGTTGGTGTGGGTGCCGCCGCAGTTGTTGACCCGCTATCCCATGCCGCCTGCAGATCGCCCGGTAGTCGCGGCTTTGCGTGAGCCGGATCGTTATCTGATCACGCCCGAACCGGGTATGGACGACTCGACCTGGCTTGCAGCGCTGGAACGCGCACTGGCGGCTGGCATCCGCTGCGTACAGTTGCGTGCACGCGGCTGCGAGCCCGAGCGGTGGGAGCGGCTGGCTGCACGTGCGATCGAACGATGCCGACTGGCGATGGCGCACGTGCTTGTCAATGGTGATGTCGCATTGGCGGCACGCTTGAAGTGCGGTGTGCACCTGCGTTCGGCGCAATTGCATCAACGCGACGCTGAATCAGCGCTTGATCAACACAGGAAGAACGGGCGATTACTTGCCGCGTCTTGCCACACGACGCGCGATCTTGCGCGGGCGCAGGCATTGGGCTGTAATTTCGTAGTGCTTGGTCCCGTGCGCGCGACCGCGACGCATCCAGATGCCCACGGCATCGGATGGGAGGCGTTTTCGCACATGCGGGAGCAGATGTCGCTGCCAATCTATGCGCTGGGCGGATTAGGTGCCGAAGATGTCGGCCTCGCGCGCACCCACGGCGCTCAAGGCATCGCGGCCATCAGCAGATTGTGGCCCGTGCAGGCGCCGGCTAGCGGGTGAAAATCATTCGCGCCAAGGCGCCTCTTACAGGGCTAGCGTCCGGTACAACCGATCCAGCGCTGCCACATGCGCGTCCAACTGGTCCAACGTGCCATCATTAACCAGCACATCGTCGGCAATGGCCAGCCGCTGTTGCCGACTGGCCTGCACGGACATCATCTCTCTGGCCAATTCTTCATCGATGCCATCCCTCTGCAGCAGGCGCTGCAGTTGCAGTGCTTCGGGCACATCGACTACCAGGATCCGTTTCAACCACGGATAGGCCTTGCGCCCACCGCTTTCAGCCAGCAAGGGCACCGCGGCGATTGCGTAGGGCGTGGTGGCGTTGGCACACGTTGCGTGCAACAACTCGCGCACACGCGGGTGGATGATGCCTTCCAATCGCTTGCGTGCATCCGGATCGTTGAACACGCGGACGCGCATTGCCGGGCGATCAAGACTGCCATCGGCGGCGAGGACGCCGGCACCGAACATGTCGACGACGTCAGCCAAGCCATCGCTGCCGATCGCCACCGCCTCGCGAGCGGCCACGTCCGCATCCGCAATGTGGATACCCAGTGCCTCGAAGCGCCGCGTTACTTCGCTCTTGCCCGAGGCGATGCCGCCGGTCAGGCCGATGACGCAATTACTCATGGCAGGCGGGCATGCGCTTACGCCAGCCCGGAAAACCGCATGTACGCCGCCACCATTTGTCCGCCCCAGAAGAAGCTGATCCAGCCCGCAATGGCGAGATAAGGTCCAAACGGAATGGGTGTCGCCCGATCCTTGCCCTTGGCCATCAGCCAGAGTGTGCCGATCACGGCGCCAACCAGAGACGAAATCAACACCGTCGGCAATACCCCTGAGAGTCCCGTCCATGCGCCAAGTGCCGCCAGCAACTTGAAATCGCCGTGGCCCATGCCTTCCTTGCCCGTGAGTTGCTTGAACAGCCAGTACACCGACCACAGGCACAGGTAGCCTGCCATGGCGCCCAGCATTGCTGCCTTTTGGCCGACGTACAGGTGCTCCACGGAGCCCACCAAGCCAAGCCATAACAGCGGCAGGGTCAGCTGATCTGGCAACAGACGGGTGCGCAGGTCGATACCGGACAGTGCAATCAGGTAGCTGGTCAGCAAGATCGCGCCAAAGCCTTTCCAGCCAAAGCCGAAACGCCAGACACAGGCCAGGAACAACAGACCCGTCAACAGTTCCACAAGCGGGTACTGGATGGAAATGGGTGCCTTGCAACCACGGCACTTGCCGCCTTGAACTACCCAGCTGAAAAGCGGGATGTTTTCATACCAGTTCAGGGTCTTCTTGCAGTGCGGGCAATGCGAACCTTCCACCACGATTCCCGGCGGCGGCGGATCGTACAGGTCAGGCTGCTCGAGGATCTCGCGCGCGTCGCGCTTCCATTCCCACTCCAGACGACGTGGCAAGCGCAGGATCACGACATTCAGGAAACTTCCCACCAGCAAGCCAAGCCCCGCCGCGGCGGGGTAGCCGAGGCCGGGATGTAC
>JBDSGA010000002.1:0-3815 GCA_039919235.1 Thermomonas sp.
AGCAACGACAACCGCAGCGCGAACGAACGCGCATGGATGTCGTCTTCGCCAAGGCCAATGATGAACACCGTGCGCGCACTGCCGATGGCTTCGGCCACCGCGGCGAGGGCCGTCGGCGGATTGATGAGGCGCGTGGCTTCTTCGGCTTCGGATTTGCATTGCCAGAGGTCATTGCCCGGCGTGTCCAGCGCGCTGTCCAGGACGGCTCTCGCCTGCGTGCCGCCGTTGCCGTTATCGGTGCGGATCAGCGCCTCACTGATCGACAGCTTGAGATCCGGGTAACCCTTGAAGCCCAGCTTCTGGCAGAACTTGACCACGCTGGATTGGCTGATGCCCACCGCATCGGCGAGCTGCTGCGACGAGTAGTCGCGCAGCAGGTGCGCGTTGTCCAGCACGAAGTCGGCGATGCGGCGTTCGATCGCCGACATACGGTCGCGTTCTGATCGGATCTTGACCAGAGCCGATGACATGGCGCGGGCTTCAGGCGGCACGTTCGGCGAGCTCTGATAGCCCCTCAATCGAACGGATACCGAGGCCCGGTGCAGATGTCACGCTGATCTCCGATTCGTTGAAGATCACCCCGCCAGCGACCGGGTCGTAGCGGCACAGTGAGGGGCCATCCAGGTCCACCCGGCTGATCACGTCGGATTTGGCCACTGCCAAATGCACGGCGGCAGCAACGCCAATACTGGATTCCAGCATGCAGCCAATCATGCAATCCACGCCATACAAGCCGCAGATGTCGGCAATGCGCACCGCGTTGGAAATGCCGCCGGTCTTCATCAATTTGATATTGACGATATCGGCGGCGCGCATGCGGATCAGTTCGATCACTTCCATCGGACCGAACACACTTTCATCCGCCATCACTGGCGTGTGCACGCGTTCGGTCACGTAGCGCAGTCCCTCCAGGTCGTGCGCCTTGACTGGTTGCTCGACCAGGTCGAGCTTCACCCCGGCGTCTTCCAGGGTCTGCAGCGCGTACACCGCCTGTTTGGGCGTCCAGCCCTGGTTGGCATCCAACCGGAGCAGGGCGCGGCCCTCGACCGCCGCGTGGATCGCCTTGGTGCGTTCGATGTCGACGCCAATGTCCTTGCCGACCTTGATCTTCAGCGATTCGAAACCACGCGCGACTGCGTCCATGGAGTCGGCCACCATCTTGTCGATGTAGTCAACGGAGATGGTGATATCAGTGGTGATCACCGGGTCGCCACCACCCAGCAACTGGTAGAGCGGCGCACCATACAACTGGCCCCACAGGTCGTAGACCGCGATCTCCACCGCCGCCTTGGCGCTGGTGTTCTTCTCCATCGCCGACTGCACCAGGTGGGTGATCCGGTTGAGGTCGGCGATCTCCTGGCCGATCACCCGCGGAGCGATGTAGTGGCGCACCGCGTCCATGATCGAGCCGTGGGTATCGCCAGTGATGACGGCCGTCGCCGGTGCGCTGCCGTAACCGACGTTGCCGGTGTCGGTATGCACCATCACCACCACGTCTTCGACTTGCTCGACGGTGCGCAGCGCAGTCTTGAATGCGGTCTTCAGCGGAACCCGAAGCATGCCGAAGCGGATCTCAGTAATCTTCATTTGTTGCTGCTCATTGGATGCCACTCATGGGGTCTGGACCACGCGCACGATATTGGTGATGCGGTCGATGTAGTCGTGCTCTGCATCGAAATGCAGCGCCGTCAGCGGGGTGACCGACACGCCATTGAGTTTCAGCGAGCGCAAGGTGCCATCGGCATCCGCCACGGTGCCGCCATTGGTGTCGTGGATCACGTAGGAGGTATTGCCGATGCGGCCAATGAACATCATCACATGGCCGGGAATGTAGATGAGGTCGCCGACGTCCAGTGCGTCAACCGCTTGCGTCCGCATGCTGCGTGTATCGTCCGTCTCGAAATGGGTACGCCGGAACACCGGGCTGATCGCCTGCGCGCTGGTATTGCGCGGCAGGATCAAGCCCATGCTGGCGTAAACCTCGGACACGAAGCCGCTGCAGTCGCGGCTGTTGTAGTCGTGGCCCCAGCCGTAGCGTTCGCCAAGGAATTTAAAGGCTTGGCCGATGATGTTGGCGCGGGTCAACGGCAGCGGGCCGAGGTGGCTGTCGGCGGTGCGCGGCAGCAATGCCAGCGCGAAATCGAGGCGGCCATCGTCAAGCCGCATCGGCACCGTGACGGTCCAATGGAATGCCGGCGCCTGGCTCTGGATAGTGCGCGCGTTGGTTGCACCCGCATCTGGCAGGCGCGTGCCCATGTCCAACTGCAGTTCGGACAAGGCGGCGTTGTCTGGCGTGTAAACCAGCCGCGGTTTCGCGCCTGTGATGACGCGATATGGTGCTTCTTTGTTGTAGTACGCGAGCACCCGTTCGCGCGTGCCTTCGGCGATGAATTGCGCAGGCGTCCATGCCGCATAGCGCGGGCTGACCACGAACAGCCATTTGCCGTCCGCCGACGCGTGCGCGATCACTACCGGCGTGCCGGGGAATTCGGCGCTTTCCTGCCAACGGTCGATATCGGTGTCGCCCTGCCTGAAGAACACGCGTTGCAGGGTCGGGAAGCTGCGCAACGGCGTGCGCGCCGTGACCAAGCCAAAGCGGGTCGACTGACTAGCGGGAATGGCATTCAACGCGAGGTTGCTCGCCAGCGCCTCCAGCGCGGAAGCGGGGACTTCCTTGCCCTCCATGTCGTACAAGATGCGCGTAGGCCGCGACGACATCGCTTCGATCCACGCACGCACTTGTGCGCCGGAGAGCGTCGCCGGCATTGAGGTGAGGTCGTGCATCGATGCATCGCGCGCCAAGAGTTCGACGTTTCGTGAAACAACGGTAGCGGCATCGAGCAATGGGATGTCGGCCGCAGGCTGGCGCTTGATCCAGAAGCCGGGATCCAGCTGTGCGTCGCCCACGTTGGGCACGCCCTGCGTGGTTTGCGGTAGCGCTTCACCGCGGGTCTCGGTGACGCGTTGGCTGGCGCAACCCGTGGCCAACGTGAGTACTGCCAGTGCGGTGGCGAGTGCCAAGACGCGCAAGGTCAGGTTGGGAGCGTGCATGCGTGCGTTGAGGTGGCTCATGGTGCGTCGCATTCCTTCATTGACGGCGTCATTTGTGGCTGCGTGGATCGGTCGGCATTGATTGGTTGTGCAGTGCGGAATAACTGATTTATCAAATTTATACGCCAAGAATAAATTATTGACCAGCCCTTGGCTGCGTGCTACACAAGCATCACTTCGGGGATCGTCGGGGGACGCTTCTAGTGCGCGATGTTCTACGTCATGTTGCCATCGTCAGGCTGTCGCCGCGTCAACGGCGTTGGCGTGCGATGTCGACCACTATCTTGTTGGCTTGCGGCGTGGTCGCGACATTTGGCGTGGGCGCGATGGGCGTTGCGACGATCAACGAGCCGGTGGCCGTCGGCGCCGAACACGCAGACAGTCCTGTCGTGCTGGCGGTGATCGCCCGCATCGACCGAGGAGACTTTGCTGGGGCGCGCAGCGCCATTGATGTGGCGCTACCTGATGCCTCAGCCCTCGATGCACGCGTACTGGCGTTCCAGCGCGAACGCATGCGCCGGATCACGCTTGATTTCGACCAGGATGCGGCGCAGGTTCGCGAACGCCTGCGCAAGCAGATCCCCGATCTCACCGATGCGGAGTTCACGCGCTGGGATGGGCAGGGCTTGCTGGAACGCATGGATATCGACGGCCAGCGCGTGTACTTCAATCGCGCCGCGTCCAACCTGTTCCGGCTGAGCGAGGAGGCGCGTGCACGCCGCGCAGATCCGGAGCCCATTGTCGAAAGTCCGCTGGAATCAATC
>JBDSGA010000003.1:0-5641 GCA_039919235.1 Thermomonas sp.
AGCGCTTCCCAAATCAAGAACTGCCATTGCCGCGTGGGGGCACGCAGCACGAAGCGAGAGTGGACCTGTGTGTTGACATCCGAGTAGTCGGGCGCGGCGTTAAGCGTCGCGCCACTATCCATCACGCGGCGCGCGAGGCCATCGAGTTGTGCGTTGATGCAGGGCTGCACTGTGTATTGCTCCGCACTCCACTCAAAGACGGCATCCGTGTCGCTGAGTATTCGCGCCTCGGCATCTACCACTTTGTTGCGCCAGCTCCAGTCCTGCACCGCCTCGCTGGCAGCCAGCGCGATTGCCACGCCGAGCACCACAATCAGGATTTCGCTCCAGAAAGCGCGCCAGCCCATCGACGGCGAAAAACGCGACCAGCGCGAACGCCGTGGCGTTTCCGAAGACCGCGATGCGGTTTGGTTGTCCTCCGGCGATGCGCTCATGGCGCTTCCTTGGCGATGGCCACAAAGCCGTCCAGCACATCGCGGTTATTACTGTTCAAGTCCGCAAGCCGCGTCTCGAGGTCGGCCACGCGCAAGCGCAGAAAGCGCAGGGTGTCCGGGTCTGAACGCAGCGCACCGGCCGCTGCATCCATATCCGCGGCGGGCAGTCCAGTCTTGCAGGGATAGTCGATGACGTGGTCGAAGTCGGTGTAGTCGCCCGGCTTGATGTAGTGGTCGCCACACTGGCGTGCCAGGGTGCGCTGCACGTCGTTGGGTACGGTCATCCGGAACAACTTCCGGTAAGGGGATTCGAAGCCCTCCTTGACCGTGTTCTCGATGGTGTACAGGCCATAGGCACGGACCGCGAACGCAAGCAGCTTGCGATCCTTTATCAGTCCGATGTTGCCGGTGGAGATCAGTTCGTCGAACGTCGCACGCGTGATTGCGCCCTGTTTGTACTGGGTGGCGCGATAGGCGTTGACGAGCAATGCTTCATTCGACAGTGGCACCTTGCCACTGAGCGCGTCGGCGGCGGCTTCGGTAGCGTCGCGCACGTCGCGGTAGTACTCCAACAGCAATCTATAGCGCCAACCCTCTGCGCGCAGATCTGCCTTGAGCCGCTCGGTGAAGACGGCGGACTTCAGCCGATCCTCGCGCTCGGCATTCCAGTTACTGACTTGGATGCCCAGGAACACACCCAGCACCAGCAGCACGAACTCAATCCAGATCGCGGTCCAGTTTTGTTGTTTCAGTGATTGCGACAGGCGGCGCAGGATCATGGCCGCTGTCCCGGATCGATAAATACGACGCGACGCATGGCGTCACGGGTCTGGTCCTGTCCTCGCACCCTGCTCTCCCGTGCATGGCCGCGGATGCTTCCTGCAATCCGGAGGACATTGGCTGTCGAGGCCAAATCGATCTGTGGCCTCGGCATCTGCCTGCGGCCTCCCCTGTTTTCAGCATGGCATTGCGTGTAGCCCTGCCATAGCCAGTCATGGCCCGTTGTGTCGCATTACAGGCCAACGCAAAAAAAGCTCGTGCGAGGACACTGCCTGCCGTCTATTCCTCGTCTCGTTATCTGACCGAACTCAGCGCTTGGCCTTGGAAACATACGGCAGGCCGACCTTCGTGCAGAACGCCGCGAAGCGCGCATCTTGCTGATAGGGCTGCAGCAACGGATCAAACAGCAGCAAGCCAATGCCAGGGTCGCGGCTGGACCATGCCCGTTCCAGCCAGACAAACACGTTGTCGCTGTCCTTGCGCAGCGCCTGGACCTGGGCAATCTGGTAGGCAGCCTTGTCAGGCTGGTCGTGGATCATTCTGGCCAGCGCCGCATCTGCTGCCGCACGATCAGGGCCAATTTGCAGTGCACGCGCCCGCGCGGCATTGCGCCAGTCACCGGGATTTTCGAGGTCCGCCTCGCGCAGCGCGCCGGCTGCATCGCCACGCAGGATATTGATGATCGCCAGCTGCTCGTGGTTGCCGAACATCCCGGGCTGCACCAGCATCGCGCGGCGCAACGAACTTTCGGCTTCGTCCAACTGGCCCAGCGACATCTGGTAGGTCGCCAGCGAATGCCAGGCGCGCGCATTGAGGGTATCGGTGGACAGCGCCTGCTTGGTCAACGTGACGGCACGATCGACATGCCCGAGGATCGCTTCCACTTCGCCCAGTGCGAGCAGGATTGCATCGTCATGCGGATCGAGTTCCCGCGCGCGACGGATCTCGGCTTCGCCACTGATCCAGTTGAACTCCGACCAGATCAGCAACGTGCCGCGCGCCATGTGGGCCGCGGCCAGGTTAGGCTGCAGCGCAAGCGCGGTATCCACGGCAGCGCGGGCATCCGCATAGCCCTGCTGCATGCGCTCTGTTGCGAGGAAGCGGCCGGCGCGGCGCGTGAGGATCAGCGACAGTGCGGCATGGGCACGCGCGTAACGCGGGTCAAGACGTGTCGCGTTGCGGTAGTTGTCGATCGCCTTTCCGAAGTCGGCTTCGGTATTGCGTGCTTCGTAGAACTTGCCCTGCAGGTAGGCGTTGTAGGCCTCCAGGTTGCCGCTCGGTGGCCTATCATTGTTCACTGCAACTGCATCGCCCGGCAACAGTTTTGCCTTGAGTGCGGAGGCAACTGCCGCCGCTATCTGGTCTTGCAATGCGAACAGGTCGTCGTAAGGACGCTGGTAGCGTTGTGACCACAGCGTGCTGCCGTCGGCGGCCTTGATCAGCTCCAGCACTACCTGCACCTGGTCGCCGTCACGTCGCACGCTGCCTTCAAGCAGGTGCGCGGCGCCAAGCTTGCGACCGATACCTCGGCTGTCGTCCTTGCTGCCGCGGAATTGAAACGACGAATTGCGGTTGATCACCTTCAACCCGTGGAAGCGCGACAACGCCGCAATGAGATTTTCCGACAGGCCATCGGAAAAATACTGACCATCTTTCCCACCCACTTCATCCACCAGCGGCAGCACCGCAATGGAACGATCTACAAGTGCCTCGACGCGTGGACGCAATACGAATTTGTTTGCCAGCAGCAGCAACGTCGCCAGCAGCAACACGACGATGATCAGGCGATCAAGCTGCCTGGCCGTCAGGTGGCTGATCGAGGCAGATGCATCGATTTCACTTTCCCGCCGAATGCCCGTTGGCGTCCACTCGTACAGCCACGAGAACAGCATCGCGAACGGGAACGCCACAAGCGCGGCAATCACGATCCAGCGCACCACGCCATCGGAAATCTCGAACACTGGCGACAGCTGGGTTACCACCTCCACAAGCAACCAAGCCGATGCCGCATAGAAGGTGGCGGCGCGGAATACATTGCGCCGCTGCAGTTCGCCAAACAGCGAGCTACGCGGCCTCATGGCGTTGCTGCGCCTGGCATGCCAGCGTCATTACTGACAGCGCCTTGGTCTTGGGAGGCGGCGGGAACGGAGAGCCCGTCGCCGGTGGAGGGCAAGCCGACCTTGTCGCAAAAGGCGATGAAGCGCGGGTCATGCTTGTAGCGCAGGATGAAGGGATCGAACCACAAGCGGGCGATGCCGGGATCACGGACCTCGATCGCATGGTCCAGCCATTCGAACATCCGGGTAGGATCGGCGCGCAGGGCGAACACTTCCGCGATCTGGAAAGCAGAGATATCGGCTTGTGTGTCGACCAGGGTCTTGAGCGCGGTATCGGCCTGCAGCTGGTTGCCGGACACTTGCTGCACGAAGGCATCGCCGATTTCCTTCCAGCCACCTTCGTCGTGCACTTGCCGCGCCGCCTCCGAGGCTGCTGCCGCATCGCCACGCTGGATCTCGATGATCGCGAGTTGCACGCGTTCCCAGCCTGCACTGGGTTGCAATTCGATCGCCTTGAGGATGGATTTTCGGGCTTGGTCCAGGCGTCCAAGCGAGGAGAGATACGATGCAAGGGCCGTATGACTTTCCGAATGCAGGGGATCACTGGCGATCGAGTCGCGGGTGATTTCGATTGCCTGCGACACCTGGCCCAGGGTCGCCAGGATCGAACCCAGGTCAGCCTTCGCGTCGCTGTCGTTGGGCGCCAGTTGCAGTGCGCGCCTGAACTCGGCTTCGGCGCCGACGTAGTCCTGGTCTGCATTGACCATGAGCCACGCATGCGCGCCATGCGCGAGCGCAAGATCCGGCGCCAGTCGCAATGCGGCGGTCGAAGCGGTTCGCGCCTGCGCATATGCCTGCAGTGCCTCGTTGCCGGATAGGTAATACCCTGCCAATTCCGACACGGCGTAGGACAGGCCGGCGTGCGCCAACGCATATTGCGGGTCAAGCCGGGCGGCCTCGGCATAGAAGTCGATGGCCCGGCGATAGTCCGCCTCGCTCCGGCGCTCGTAATAGAACTTCGCTTGCAGGTAAGCGTTGTAGGCGGGCAGGTCGCCGCTAGGCGGGCGATCGCTCTGGGTGACTGCGCCCGCGTCCATCGCAAGCTCGGCCTGCAAGGCGTTGGCGACCTCGCCGGTGATTTCGTCCTGCAGGGAAAACAGATCCTTGTAAGGCCGCTCGTAGCGTTGCGACCACACCGTGGTGCCGTCGTCAGCCTTGATCAATTCAACGACGATACTGACCCGGCCATCTGCGCGACGCACACTGCCATCCAGCAAATAGGCAGCACCCAGATCCTTGCCGATGCTGGTGCTGTCGGTCTTGCTGCCGCGAAAGCGGAACGAGGAATTACGGCTGATCACCTTCAGCCCGCCGAGCTGCGACAGCGCGATGATCAGGTCTTCCGACAGGCCATCGGAAAAATATTGTTCGTGGGCGTTTTCGCTGCCATTGCTCAAGGGCAGAACTGCAATCGACTTCTCGACCTCCACGTTCGGCTCAACTCGTGGTGCAAAGGCATCCACCAATAGCACCACCACGATCAGGCTGAGCACGCCGATGATCCACAGGTCGAGCTTGCGGCCAGTCTCGCGAGTGATGGATGCTTCGGGCGCGACCGCACTTTCGCGGCGGATGCCTTCAGGGGTCCATTCGTAGAACCACGACAGCAGCATCGCCAGCGGAAAGACCGCGACCAGCGCCATCACGATCCAGCGCAGCACGGATGTGTCGATGCCGAAGTACGGAAGCACCTGGGTCGCGACCTGTACCAGCAACCATGCACCCGCGGCATAGATGGTGGCTGCACGGAAAATGTTGCGACGCCTTAGCTCGGTGAACAAACTCATGCAAGATCAGCCTTGGTCACGATGGCCTGCCTGCCGAGAGTCGGCGGGTGGTCGCACTAAGTCGTCCTTGGAACTACTCTGGAACAGTATGAAGCAAACGCAAAAAGGGCCGGCACATGGCCAGCCCTTTTCAAAGCGAGAGCGGCGTTATCGATTACAGCAGATGGGCAACGCCCGCGCGCTCTTCCTCGAGCTCGGCGAGCGTCTTGTCCATCGCCGCGCGGCTGAAGTCATCGATCGGCAGGTCTTCGATGCGGGTGTACTCGCCATTGGCGCAGGTCACCGGCACGCCGTAGATGATGCCCTCGGGAATGCCGTAGCTGCCATCGGACGGCACACCCATGGTCACCCACTCACCATCGGTGCCCAACACCCAGTCGCGCACGTGGCAGATGGCCGCATTCGCCGCGGAGGCCGCCGACGACAGGCCGCGTGCCTCGATGATCGCCGCGCCGCGCTTGGCAACGGTCGGGATGAACGTATTGGCATTCCAGTCCGCGTCATTGATCACATCTTTCAGCGA
>JBDSGA010000004.1:0-10572 GCA_039919235.1 Thermomonas sp.
ACGCACGCACCTGCATCGGTAGCGATTGACCGGACACGCCGTGAATACATCCATGTAGGCTTCTCGGCGACATCCATGTCGCCGAAAGTCCGGCCAATCGCCACCAACGCATGCACGCGCTCGGAAATTCATCCTGAACTGACACGAGATTTTGTGAATGACGATTGATCTGGCCGTCATCGGCGGCACCGGCGTTTATGCACTGGGTGAACTTGGCGATGTCGAGACTCACCAGCCAGTCACGGCATACGGCGCGCCTTCGGGCCCGATCCGCGTGGGCACATTTGCCGGCAAACGCGTTGCCTTTTTGGCGCGGCATGGCGAAGGGCATTCGCTGCCGCCGCACAAGATCAACTATCGCGCCAATCTCGCTGCATTGAAGGCGATCGGTGCATCCAGCGTGTTAGCGCTGAATACGGTTGGTGGCATCACCATGCAGTGTGGTCCGCGCGTGCTGGTATGCCCGGACCAGTTGATCGACTACACCTGGGGCAGGATCTCCACGCTGTGCGAAGGCGATGTCGATCACGGCATGGGCACCGAGGTGCTGCATATCGACTTCGGCGATCCGTACACACCCGCCCTGCGAGCGCGCGTCATCGATGCCGCGAGGCGTGCGTCCGTGCCCATGGTTGCCACGGGCTGTTATGGCGCGACCCAAGGCCCGCGCCTGGAAACCAAGGCGGAAATCGCGCGCATGCGCCGCGATGGCTGCGACCTTGTAGGCATGACCGGCATGCCCGAGGCCGGCTTGGCCCGCGAGCTTGGCCTCGACTATGCGTGCCTGGCCATCGTTGCGAACTGGGCTGCGGGTGCCGGGCCGGATCCGGATGAGGTCATCACCCTGCAGGACGTGCTCGATCACGTGGCTGCGGCGATGGGCGGCATACCGCGGCTGTTGGGCGAATTGCTCGCAGGCTGAGCAGGCAGCGCTGCCGGTTGGCGTTGCATGTGAAGACGGTTGTTGCATACTCGGCGCCGTGTGTCCGGCTGCCATGTCGAAGACGCACGTTCCTGCAACGTTTACCAGAGGTCACAGTCACCATGCAAAACGGCACCGTAAAATGGTTCAACGACGCCAAGGGCTTCGGCTTTATCTCGCCCGAAGACGGCAGCGCCGATCTCTTCGTGCATTTTTCCGCCATCGATTCCACCGGCTTCCGTAGTTTGCAGGAAGGCCAGCGGGTCAGTTTCGAAGTCACCCAGGGCGCGAAGGGTGCACAGGCGACCGCGGTCAAGCCCATCTAACCCGGTTGCGTCTGCAATATTCGACGCCCCGCCGAGTGCGGGGCGTTTTCTTAGCGTAACGGCTTCAGCAAGCCCAGGCGCAACAGGCTTTCGGCAGTTGCCAGCAGCGCCTCTTCATTCGAGCGTGGTGACCAGCCCAATACGTCGCGGGCCTTGGCACTGGTCGCATTCTTGTACTTGCCCAGCTCCGGCACGATCTGGCGCACCGTCGGATCTGCGAATGCGGCCAACTTGACCATCCAGTTCGGCAGTTGGCGGGTTGGCACCTTGCGTGCTGCGTCGCCCATGCGCTGTTTCAGGACCCGCGCCATGTCCTGCACCCGCATGAAATCGCCGGCGACTGCGAGGAAGCGTTCGCCGCTTGCCGCAGGGTTCGTCATCGCCCGCAGGTGCAGATCGACGACGTCGCGCACGTCGACCACGCCGAAGCGCAGGTTCGGGCTGCCGGGCAGGGCGCCATCCATCAATTTCTGTACTAACAGGATCGACGTCGCGTAGTCCGCACTCATGACCGGGCCGAACACGCCGACCGGATTGACCACCGCCAACTCCAGGCCGCCACCCTCGCGTGTGATGAAGTCCCAGGCCGCACGTTCGGCCAGCGTTTTCGACTTCACGTAAGCCGAGACATCGTGGCCGGAAAGATTGGTCCAGGTGGACTCGTCGAAGGCCTGTTGCTGCTCTGGATGGCCGTAACCCACTGCCGCGAACGACGAGGTCAGTACCACCCGATGCACGCCTGCCTCATGCGCCGCGCGCAACACGCGCAACGCACCCTCGCGCGCCGGCACGATGAGCTCGTCGTCGTGTTTTGGAATTCCTGCGGGGAAGGGCGAGGCCACGTGCAGGACAAAATCGCAGCCATGCGCTGCATCGTTCCAGCCGGCGTCATCGGTCAAATCGGCGGCGAAAAATCGCAGGCATTCGTCTGTGGCGATGCCGGCTGACGACAACATCGCCCGCACCGCCGGTTCGCGCCGCAGATCGCGCACGCTCGCATGCACGACGTGGCCTTGCTCGAGCAATTGCGCGATGGCGTGCCCGCCTATGAAACCGCTGCCGCCGGTGACCAAGACCGTACTCATGCGCGCATCCGATCAGTCAAGGAATTGCAGCCGCGCCAGTTCCGCATACAGCCCATCCTGTGCAAGCAATTCCTGATGCGTGCCCTCGGCGACGATGCGGCCAGCATCCATCACCACGATGCGGTCGGCCATCAGCACGGTGGCGAGGCGATGTGCGATGACCAATGTCGTGCGGCCGGCCATCAGGTTTTCAAGCGCGTGTTGCACGGCGCGCTCGCTCTGCGCATCCAGTGCCGAGGTCGCCTCATCCAGCAATAGCACGGGCGCGTCCTTGAGCAGTGCGCGGGCGATGGCGACGCGTTGCTGTTGACCACCGGACAGGCGCGTGCCACGTTCGCCAAGTTCGCTTGCAAAGCCTTCCGGCAGGGCATCCAGGAATTCATCGGCCTCGGCGGATTCGGCGGCGTGGCGGACCTCGGCATCGGTCGCTTCAAGCCGGCCGTAGCGGATATTGTCGGCGGCGCTGGCAGCGAACAGCGTCGGCTGTTGCGGCACCAGGGCGACGACATCGCGCAGTGCGATCGGGTCCAGCTCGCGCAAGCCGATACCATCCAATGTGATCTGGCCGTGTTGCGGGTCATGGAAGCGCAGCAACAAGGTGAAGACGGTGCTCTTGCCGGCGCCCGATGGGCCCACCAAGGCGACGGTTTCGCCTGGTTGCACGCGCAGGCTGAAGTTCTCGAGTGCGGGGACGTCCGGACGCTGCGGATAATTGAAGCTGACATCATCGAACACGATCTGGCCCTGCGTCGGCGATGGCAACACCCGCGGGCTTGCAGGCGCCACGATGCCGGGGACTTCGCGCAACAAGTCGTTGATCCGGCCCATGCCGCCCGCGGCTTTTTGCAGCTCGTTCCAGACTTCGGCCAATGCTGCGACGGAGCCACCACCGAAGAGCGCGTACAGCACGAACTGGATCAGCGTGCCGGCCGTCATGCGTCCGGCGATCACGTCATGCGCACCCGACCACAGGACCAAGGTGATCGCGCCGAAAAAGAGCGTAATCGTCATCCCGGTCATCAGCGCCTGTGCGCCAATGCGTTTGCGCGCAGTGCCCACTGCGGTTGCCACGGCATCGGCGAAGCGCCCGCGTTCGTAGTCTTCGCGCGCATGTGCCTGCACAGTGCGCACGGCGCCAAGTGTCTCCGTCGCCAATGCGTTGGCGTCGGCGATCCGGTCCTGGTTGCTGCGCGAGATCTTGCGGATCTTGCGTGCACCGAAAATGACCGGCACGACCGCCAACGGGATGGCAATCAGGGCCCACGCTGCCAGCCTCGGGCTGGTCACCAACAACATCACCATCGCACCGATAGCCGTGATGCTGCTGCGCAAGGCAATCGACATCACGCTGCCGATGATGTTGCGGATCAACTCCACGTCGGAGGTCAGCCTTGAGACCAGTTCACCGCTGCGGGTGCGGTCATAGAATCCGGCATCGAGGCTGATCAGGTGAGCATAGAGTTCATTTCGCAAGTCCGCCACCACGCGTTCGCCAAGCAGCGACACGAAGAAGAAACGCGATGCGGTTCCCACCGCCAGCACGATCGCGACCACGAACAGGAGCAGGAAGGCGCGGTCGATGCTGCCCGCGCTGCCGCTGCTGAAGCCGTCGTCAATCATGGTGCGGAACGCGACGGGCAGGCTCAACGAGGCGCTGGAAGACACCGCCAGCGACAACAGCCAGGCAGTGAACAACCCGCGATGCCGGCGCACGAACGGCCAGAGTGCACGCAGGGAACCGATGGGTGCCTTGGCTGGCGCCGAAGTGGGGGAATTCATCGGTGCATGTTAGCCGCGTGGCGGCTGCAACGGCAGGTCAGCGCTCGAGGTCAAGTGCCTTCAAGGCAGGCGGAAGCACTGCGTTCGGGTAGCGGCGCTTGAATTCCGCCAAGCTGGCCTTTGCATCCTCCAGCTTGCCTTGCTCCAGTAGCTGCGTGATGCGGCGCAACCAGGCATCACGCACGTCGGGGGATGCAGCGGTGGCGGGAGGAATGTCCACCTCGGGATCGTCGACGAAAGTCGCATCGGATGCAGTCGTGGCCTCGTTGCTCACCTGTGCCGGCACGGCAGGCACCGCCCGCGCCGGACTGCCCGTTGCTGGCCAGGGACTGTGAGCCATGCTCGCCGCCTTGTCGGAGGCTGCCGCTTTTGCCATCCCGGCCGCATTGGCCGCAGCTGCAGGCGCGCTCGCGCGTGGCTGTATCCCATCCTGGGTTGCCTGCGTTTGCAGCGCGCCTGCTTGGGAATCGATTGGTGGGGGTGCTTTTGCCGCCAGTGTTGCATGCGGAGGTGGCGAGGCAGAGGCGGGTGACGGTAGGGTCGGCGAGGGCCGCAGGACTGGAACGGCGGCTGCGCGGTCATCGCGCACTGGCGGCCCTTGCTGGGCACTGCTTGCGGCAGTGCTGGTTTGCTTGCGTGCAGGTAACGCTGGCACCTGAGTCGATTGCATGACCGCCTTTGGCACCGCTTTATCGCTCGCGGCTGGCTCGATCATAAGTACCGCCCGTTCACTTGCTACATCGTCCACAGCCGCCTGCTGGGTGCCCTGCAGCGAAGGCAAAGGACGCAGTTGCCATGCCATTCCCACGGCCAAAACCATCGACGCCGCCAATGCTGCTGGAGCGATCCAGCGAATCCGCGGTCTGGCGTTGGCACGTGCCGGCTTGGCAGGCAACACGGCCGCTTGAGCGGCAGCCAGGATGCTGGCGTCCAGGTCGGGTCCGGGCGCCGTGCGGCCATGCAGGCGCGGCAAGGCCTTGGCCAATGCACGTTCCTCGGCATCCAGCGAGTGTGGCGATTGCGGGGGACGCGGGTTCATGCGGGCAGCCTCGCACGTAGCTTGTCCATCGCATAGCGCAGGCGCGACTTCACGGTCTCGCGGCCAGTGCCGGTGACTTCAGCAATCTCTTCCAGGCTCAATTCCTGCTCCAAACGCAACAGCAGTACCTCACGTTGTTCTTGTGGAAGGTCGTCCAGGGCCAACTGCAATTGGCGCCGGCGCTCGAAATCGGACACCACGCGTTCTGGGGTATCCGGGTCGGCAACGCGCGCCGCGCGTTCCTCGGCGTCGGCCGGTGCTGGCGGGCGATGTTTGGCGGCTCGCCAGTGATCGTGCAAGCGGTGATGGGCAATGGCGTAAAGCCAG
Source organism: Thermomonas sp. (assembly GCA_039919235.1). Taxonomy (GTDB): domain Bacteria; phylum Pseudomonadota; class Gammaproteobacteria; order Xanthomonadales; family Xanthomonadaceae; genus Thermomonas. Next base: position 5,479 of record JBDSGA010000004.1, read on the forward strand.
GTGGCGAAGCCGGGGTTCGGCGTCCAGCCTACGCGCGCGCTGATCACGCGCTGCCAGACGTCCTGGAATACTTCGTCGGCCAAGCCGTTGTCCCGCAACTGGCGCAACAGATAGCGATACAACTTCCCGCGATGGCGCGCATAGAGCTGATCGAACGCGCCCACCTCGCCCGCAGCGTAGGCGAGCATCAAGGTTTCGTCGCTGGTATCCAAGCTTTCCATCCCCGCCAGACTACGGACTGGCGGGGACGCGGGAAAGGGCGAAAACAGCGAAGGGGCGAGAAGGCCGTGACAATCCATTTTCCTGCCAACGCCCGGGGCCACCGGAAAGGGTTGCCGCTGGTCGTGCCGTTTACCGTGTTAAACAGTATGCTCGTGGCATGAATGGGGGGTTGGGTCGTGCAATCGGCGAATGACGCGGGTGGAGCCCACACGTTGCCTGGTCCCCCGGATCTGGCGCAGCTTGGCAAGCAGGACTTGTTGCACCTGTTGCAACAGGCCGAGCAGCGGATCGAATCCCTGCGCCGTTCCGAGCGCCTGCAACAGTCGCTTTACGAAATCGCCGAGCTGGCCGGTGGCAGCCACGACATGCAGGACATGCTCGAGCGGATCCACGCGATCGTCGGGGAGCTGATGTATGCGGAAAACTGCTACATCGTGCTGTACGACGGGTTCCGCCAGAAGATGCGGTTCCTGTACTTCGTCGACAAGCTGGATCCGTTCGTCAATGAGCCGGATGCCGAACTCGATTTTGACCAAGCAGAGGCGAACCTCACCGTAGCCCTGTTGCGTGGCGGTGAAGCCATGCGTGGTCCCTCGCGGGAACTCCAAGCTCAGTGCAGCATCACGCCCGATATCAGCAATGGTCCCGACAGCGCTGACTGGCTGGGCGTGCCGATGTTGCGCGACGACCGGGTCGTAGGCGGTATCGTGGTGCAAAGTTATGAGCGCTCGGCGATATACAGCGATGACGACAGGGTGCTGCTTGCTTATGTGGCCCAGCACATCCTGACTGCGCTTGACCGCCACCATGCGCGCGAGCAACTTGAGCAGCGCGTGGAGGAACGCACCCGCGAGCTCCAGCAGGTCAACGTAGACCTGCAGGCCGAGGTCGTGGAACGCCAGCGTTCGCAGGAACTGCAGCGCACCTTGTTTCGCATCGCCGAACTGTCGATGACCAGCGAGACCCTTGAACGCTTCTACGCCGAGATCCACAAGGTCGTTGGTGGCTTGTTGTATGCCCGAAATTTCTACATCGCGATGTTGTCAGCCGATGCGACGATGCTGGAATTCGCCTATTCAGTCGATGAGCGCGACTTGGTGCGTAGGCCGCGCCGGGTCGCCAGTGGCTTGACCGAATATGTCCTGCGCACCGGCAAGCCCCTGCTGGCGGATCGTCAGCACATCGCCCAGCTGGAAGCCACGGGCCATGTGATCAGCCACGGCACGTTGGCCCATTGTTGGCTGGGCGTGCCGTTACTGCACGAAGATAAAGTGGTCGGCGTCATCGCGGTACAGAGTTATTCGCCGAATTTCACTTTCAGTATCCGCGACCAGGAGCTTCTGACCTTCGTCGCCTTTCATATCGGCAGCGGCCTGGCCCGCAAGCAGGCGCAAGACAGATTGGTGCTGGCACATGCCGGGCTGGAAGAACGCGTGATCGAGCGCACCCGACAGCTGGCGGAGGCCAATGCGGAACTGGTAGAGCAGGTCAGCGAGCGTTTGCGCGCCGAGCGCAAGCTCACCCACCAAGCGATGCATGACGTGTTGACCGGATTGCCGAACCGCGCGCAGTTGCTGGAGAAGCTGGGCCAAGCCATTGCCCATGCTCGGCAGCATGAGGACGCTTGCTTCGCAGTGCTGTTCCTCGACCTGGACCGGTTCAAGCTGGTCAACGACAGCGTGGGCCATGCGGTCGGTGATGAACTGCTGGTGGAGTCTGGGCGCCGCATCGCCAGCAGCATGCGCGCCGACGATGTCGTGTCCAGATTGGGTGGCGATGAATTCGCGATCCTGGCCGAAGGGCTGGACGGGCCTGAGATGGCGGAGGAACTCGCGCATCGCGTGCTGGTTGCCTTGGGCGCGCCGATGTGGATCGCCGGACGCGAACTTTTCCCCAGCGCCAGCATTGGCATCGCCATGTGGCAGCCGCGCTATCGCACTGGCGAGGAATTGCTGCGCGACGCAGACGCCGCGATGTACCGCGCCAAGGACGAGGGCCGTGACCGCTCGATGCTGTTCGACGAGGCCATGCGCGAAGAGGCGATGCGCACGCTGGACATGGAGTCAGACCTGCGCCGTGCGATCAACAACGATGCCTTTGAGCCGTATTACCAACCCATCGTGAGACTGGCGAATGCCGAACAGGTGGGCGGTGAAGCCTTGCTGCGCTGGCGGCACGAGAAGCGTGGGCTATTGGCGCCCAGTGAGTTCATCGACGTTGGCGAGGACAGCGGGTTGATCGAGCAGGTGGACTGGTTGATATATGCGCGGGTCATCAACGACATGGCCAGCCACGACATGCCCGGATACGTGGCGATCAATGTCTCGCCACGGCATTTCCGGTCACTGGATTTCGCCGATCGTCTACTCGGCTTGCTGGACGTTGCGGGCGTGGATCCAGCGCGGCTGCGAATAGAAATCACCGAGGTCGCGCTGTTGGACGATGCACCGCGCATCAGCGAAACACTCAATCTGCTGCGCAGCCATGGAGTGCTAGCGCAGCTGGACGACTTCGGCACGGGTTTTTCGGCGCTGTCGTACCTTCATCGTTTCCCGATCGCTGCGCTCAAGATCGACCGCAGTTTCGTCGCCGACCTGGGCGGGGATGCGCGCAACGAAAGCGTGGCAGTGATCCGCGCGATTGTTGCCTTGGCCAGTAGCTTGGGCATCGAGATCATTGCCGAAGGCGTGGAAACCATGGTCCAGCGCGAGCGATTGAGTCAGTTGGGATGCGTCTACGCGCAGGGGTTCCTGTTCGGCAGGCCCGTCCCGCTGGATGCTTGACCCGCCGGACTGAGCGGGCCAGTCCGTCGTGCTGCCACTTTTCCACGCGTAGGAACGTGCATGTAGCGCTTGCGTGCGCCTACGTTTTGGATCGCACCTGCACGTGCAGTTGGCCATCGTGCAGGCGTGCATCCAGCAGGTCGCCGACGGCAGCATCGCCCATGCCGCGCACGATTCTGCCATCGTCATGCTGGAGGATGCTGTAGCCGCGCGCGACCGTGGCCAACGGGCTGATCGCATGCAGTGAACGTGCCAGGCCACGCAGGCGCAGCGCATCGTGTTGCAACCGGCGCGCCATCAACGCTTGCGGACGACCTTGCAAGGAGGCGAGACGCTCGCGCAATCGCTCGATCCGGCGTTGCGGGTGGCTCGCGCGCAGCACGCTGTCGGCATGCCGTAGCGAGGCGCGATCGCGTTCAAGCCGGCGTTGCATGGCATTGGCCAAACGCACATGCGCTTGCTGCGCGCGTTGGGCGAGGGCAGAGAGCCTCGCTTGCGGGCGCAGCGCCTGCAAGCGCAGGAACGCGCGGTCCGTACGCTGGCTGCGTTCGCGCAGCGCGTGCTGCTGCAGGTTGGTGAGGCGCCGGTGCAATGCATCCAGCCGCGCAATCAGCGCATTGCGCTCGGGCACCAGCAGTTCCGCGGCGGCCGATGGCGTAGGTGCACGCAGGTCGGCCGCGAAATCGCTGAGTGAAAAATCGGTTTCATGACCTATCGCGCTGACCACCGGCACCGGACTGGCGGCAATTGCACGCGCCAGGGCCTCGTCATTGAATGCCCATAAATCTTCCAGCGAACCACCACCGCGGGCGAGCAGGATGACGTCATAGCGCCCGCAGTCGATGGCACGTTGCAGCATCGCGCGGATCTGGATTGCCGCTGTCTCGCCTTGCACGGGGATCGGCAGCAGGTCCAGTTCGACCAGTGGAAAGCGCCGGCGCAGCACGCTGACGATGTCGCGGATTACTGCGCCGCTGGGCGAGGTCAACACCGCCAACCGGCGCGGCCACGCCGGCAAGGCGCGCTTTCGGGCAGTATCGAACAGGCCTTCGGCCTGCAGGCGGGCCTTGAGCTCATCCAGCGCACGGCGCAAGGCGCCTTCGCCAGCTTCCTCCATCGAATCCAGCACCAGTTGGTAGTCGCCGCGTGCTTCGTACAGGGTCAGTCGACCGCGTGCCAATACGCGCAACCCTTCGCGTGGGGCGAACTTCAGCCACTGGCTCTTGGGCTTGAACAGCGCGCAGCGCACCTGCGCGCGCGCGTCTTTCAAGGTGAAATACAGATGCCCGGAACCGGGCCGCGACAAATTGCCGATCTCGCCCTCGACCAACACCAGCGGAAACGCGCCTTCCAGCAGATCGCGGGCGAGCGTGTTCAGCTGGCTGGGGGTGAGGATGTGTTCGTCCATGCGGGCATCGTAAAGGGTGCGAGCGGCGCGATGGCAACCGCGCCATTGCTTCACGGCTCGAAATGCCTTTTCGCGAGGCACGCCCCGGCCTTCCTGTCCCCGGTAAACTTGCAGCATGGAAGACTCCCGGAACACGCCCCCCCCTTGCCGCGCCGACCAGTTCGGCTCGTCGGCACGTCGCAACACCCGCCAAGTCGTCATAGGCGGGGTCAAGGTGGGTGGCGACGCGCCGGTGGTGGTGCAATCGATGACCAATACCGACACCGCGGACATCGCCTCGACAGTGAAGCAGGTCGCTGAACTCTGGCGCGCGGGCTCCGAGTTGGTACGAGTCACGGTCAACAACGCCGAATCCGCAGCCGCGGTGCCACGCATCGTCGACAAGCTCGACATGATGGGCGTGCGCGTGCCGATCATCGGCGACTTCCACTACAACGGACACACGCTGTTAGCCAATGAGCCGGCCTGCGCGCAGGCGCTGGCCAAGTACCGGATCAACCCCGGCAATGTCGGCTTCGGCAAGAAGCGCGACACCCAGTTCGCGCAGATGATCGAGTTTGCGCTGGAGTACGACAAGCCCGTGCGGATCGGCGTCAACTGGGGTTCGCTGGACCAGTCATTGGCCACCATGTTGATGGATGAGAACGCGCTTCGCGCCGAACCATGGGACGCCGGACGCGT
>JBDSGA010000005.1:0-15110 GCA_039919235.1 Thermomonas sp.
GGGAGCCAGGGCAACGGCTACGGTAATGGCTATGGCAACGGGCAGCTGATTCGTTGCGAGTCCAACAACGACCGCACCCAGCGCTGTGCGGTGGACACCCGCGGTGGCGTGCAACTGGTGCGCAGGCTCTCCAGCTCTGGCTGCACTCAAGGTCGCGACTGGAGCTACGACCGTCGCGGAATCTCTGTATCGAATGGTTGCCGCGCCGAGTTCGCCATAGGCGGTCGCGGGAATGGTTACGGCAACAGCAATGGCAGTTACGGCAATGGCAGTTACGGCAATGGCGGCTACGGCAACAACTATGGCATCGGTGGCCAGGTGTTCCGCTGCGAGTCCAGCGACAATCGCCAGCGCCAATGTGCAGCCAATATCCGCGCCGGCGTGCAACTGGTTCGCCAGCTGTCCAGCGCGCCTTGTATCCAGGGGCGGAGTTGGGGTTACAGCGGTTCGGGCGTATGGGTCTCGCAGGGCTGCCGTGCCGAGTTCCGAAGCTACTGATCCTGTTTGAGACTTGTCTCGCAACCGGCGCCCTTGTGGCGCCGGTTCTGTTTGCGACATACCGTGACTGATAATGCAGCCATGAACACAGCCATCGATTTCGACCGTTACGACCGCATCCGTCCAATCCGCTGGAACGGTGACAGCCTGGAACTGCTGGACCAGCGCAAGCTGCCATTCGTGGTTGAGTACCGCCGTTGCGCAAGCAGTGACGACGTCGCCTCGGCGATTCATGACCTGACCGTGCGCGGTGCACCGGCCATCGGAATTTCTGCCGCATGGGGCGTGGTGCTTGCCGGGCAGGGCATCGAAGCGCCAGATGGGGCCGAGGCTGCGCACAAGCTTCAGCCGGCGATCGATCGGCTCAATGCCGCACGGCCTACCGCGGTCAATCTGGGCTGGGCGTTGGCACGCATGCGCACGGCACTGGGCGAAGCAGGACCCGACTGGCGCGACGTGATCGAGCGCGAAGCGAGCGCCATCGAAACCGAGGATCTGGCCGCGAACCGCGCGATGGGCAGCCTCGGCGCAGCGCTGATAGACGCCGGCAGTGGTGTGTTGACCCACTGCAATACCGGCTCCTTGGCCACCGCGGGCTTTGGCACTGCTTTGGGCGTGATTCGCGCCGGCGTCGCCGAAGGCCGCATCGCGCGCGTATTCGCCGGCGAGACCCGGCCATGGTTGCAGGGCGCCCGGTTGACCGTGTGGGAGCTGCAGCAGGACGGTATCGATGCGACCCTGATCGCGGATTCAGCGGCCTCGCACCTGATCAAGACCGGGCAGGTGCAGTGGGTGGTGGTGGGTGCCGACCGCATCTGCGCCAACGGCGACGTCGCCAACAAGATTGGCACCTATCAACTGGCAATCGTGGCCCGCCACCACGGGGTGAAGTTCATGGTGGTGGCGCCATCCTCCACGGTCGACATGGACACGCCATCTGGCGATGCGATAGAGATCGAGGAGCGTGATCCCGGCGAACTGTTCGGCGTGGGTGGCAACCGCACGGTGGCCGAGGGCATCAATGCCTGGAATCCGGTCTTCGACGTCACGCCGCATGCGCTGATCGATGCCATCGTCACCGAGAAAGGCGTGGTTGAACAACCCGATGGACACCGGATGCAGACGATGTTCGGGGCGTCGTAGACCCTCTGTAGGAGCGCACCATGGGCGCGATCAAGGATCACGGATAAGGCCTGATCGCGCCCATGGGGCGCTCCTACAAACATGCTTGCGCAAAATCCGCGTCCCGCTGGCTCGGGCGTTCTCGAAAATGGCGCCTAACTAATTGATTCTTGGTGAAAATCCGAGATGATTTTGAGTGCTTCGGATGTTACAATTTCACGTTCGTGAAACTCCCCTTTTGATCCCTGTGCGGACTGCATGTCGCAGGGTTCATGCGTGCACTGAAGTGGGCACGAAAGTGGGCACCGAAAAACGCAACACCACACGCAAGGTATTCGATCACTGATGGCAGAGCTCGCCAAAGAAATCATCCCAGTCAACCTGGAAGACGAGATGCGTCGCAGCTACCTCGATTATGCGATGAGCGTGATCGTGGGGCGCGCGCTACCGGATGTCCGCGATGGCCTCAAGCCGGTGCACCGGCGCGTGTTGTTCGCGATGCACGAGCTCGGCGCGCACAGCAACAAGCCGTACTACAAGTCCGCGCGAATCGTCGGTGACGTGATCGGCAAGTACCACCCGCATGGCGACCAGTCGGTGTACGACACACTGGTGCGCATGGCGCAGCCATTTGCGCTGCGCTACCTGCTGGTCGATGGGCAAGGCAACTTCGGTTCGGTCGATGGCGACTCCGCCGCGGCCATGCGTTACACCGAGGCGCGCATGTCGCGCCTCGCGCACGAGCTCATGGCCGACATCGACAAGGAAACGGTCAATTTCCAGCTCAACTATGACGAGAAGGAATACGAGCCGACGGTGATGCCGACCCGGTTCCCGAACCTTTTGGTGAACGGTTCGGCCGGTATTGCGGTGGGCATGGCGACCAATATCCCGCCGCACAACTTGACCGAGGTGGTGAATGCGCTGCTGGCCCTGATCGACGATCCGGAGATCGAGATCGACGGCCTGATGGAGCACATCCCGGGCCCGGATTTCCCGACCGCGGGCATCATCAACGGCGTTGGCGGTATCCATGTCGCGTATCGCACCGGCCGCGGGCGCGTGCGCATGCGCGCACGTGCGGAAATCGAAGTGGCCGACAACGGCCGCGAAGCCATCGCGGTCAGCGAGATTCCCTACCAGGTCAACAAGGCGCGGCTGATCGAGAAGATCGCCGAGCTGGTCAAGGAAAAGAAGCTCGAGGGGATCAGCGAACTGCGCGATGAGTCCGACAAGGACGGCATGCGCATCTACATCGAGATCAAGCGCGGTGAATCGGCCGACGTGGTGCTGAACAACCTCTATCAGCAGACCCAGATGGAGTCGACGTTCGGTATCAACATGGTGGCGCTGGTCGATGGCCGCCCGCAGCTTCTGAACCTCAAGCAGATCCTGCAGGCCTTCGTGCGCCATCGCCGCGAAGTGGTCACGCGTCGCACCATCTTCGAGCTGCGCAAGGCGCGTAGCCGCGCGCACATCCTGGAAGGCCTGACCGTCGCGCTGGCCAACATCGACGAGATGATCGAGCTGATCAAGACCTCGGCGAATCCCAACGAAGCGCGCGAGAGGATGCTGACGCGCACGTGGGATGCCGGCCTGGTTGGCGCGCTGCTGGCGGCTGCAGGCGCCGAAGCATCGCGTCCGGACGGTTTACCCAAGGGCGTTGGCTTGATCGACGGTCGCTACCAACTGACCGAGACACAAGCGCAACAGATCCTCGAAATGCGCCTGCATCGCCTGACCGGGTTGGAGCAGGACCGGCTGACCGAGGAATACAAGCAGTTGCTGGAAGAAATCCGCGGATTGATCGAGATCCTCGAGAATCCCGATGTGCTGCTCACCGTGATTCGTGCCGAACTCATCGCGGTCAGGGACGAGTTTGGCGATGCGCGCCGCAGCGAAATTCGCGCCAGCGAGGAAGACCTCGATATTCTCGACCTGATTGCGCCGGAAGACGTGGTGGTGACGTTGTCGCATGCTGGTTACGCCAAGCGCCAGCCGGTCAGCGCATATCGCGCGCAACGCCGCGGTGGCCGTGGCCGCAGCGCAGCGTCGACCAAGGACGAAGACTTCATCGATCAGTTGTGGCTGGTCAACACGCATGACACGTTGCTGACCTTCACCAGCGCCGGACGCGTGTTCTGGCTGCCGGTGTATCAATTGCCGGATGCCGGTCCGAATGCGCGCGGGCGTCCGATCATCAACTGGATTCCGCTGGAGCCGGGCGAGCACGTGCAGGCAGTATTGCCGGTGCGCGAGTACGCCGAAGGCCAGTTCGTGTTCTTCGCTACCAAGAATGGCAGGGTCAAGAAGACGCCGCTGACCGAATACGCGTATCGCCTGCAGCGCGGCAAGATCGCGATCCATCTGGATGAGGGCGATGCCCTGGTTGGCGTGGCACTGACCGATGGTGCGCGCGACGTCATGCTGTTCGCCAGCAACGGCAAGACGGTGCGCTTCGGCGAGGATCGTGTGCGTTCGATGGGTCGTACCGCGACCGGCGTGCGTGGCATTCGCTTGGCCAAGGGTGAGGACGTGGTCAGCTTGATTGTGGCTGAGTCGGCGGGTGGCATCGAAGTCGAGCTCGAAGTCGACGACGACGCGGCCGATGATGAGATGATCGACAACAGCGTCGAGATCAACGAGGTCGATGATGGCGACAAGGCTGAAAACAATGAGGTCGCCTACATCCTGACCGCCACCGAGAACGGCTACGGCAAGCGCACCGCGCTGTCAGAGTATCCACGCAAGGGACGCGGCACGCAGGGCGTGATCGGCATCCAGACCACCGAGCGCAACGGCAAACTGGTCGCCGCGGTCATGCTGGGCGGCAATGACGAAGTGCTGCTAATTTCGGATGGTGGCACGTTGGTGCGCACGCCCGGTTTGCAGATTTCCCGCGTCGGCCGCAATACGCAGGGCGTGACCCTGATCCGCTTGTCGAAGGGCGAGAAGCTGCAGGCAGTCGAACGCCTGGATGGCTCGCTGGACGACGAGGCGGATGATGCTGCCGTAGGGGCAGAGGCCAGTGAAGTGCTGCAGGACACGCCCTCCGCACCTTGAGCACGACGTCAGGTTGAAACCAGAGGCCCGGCTAACTGTCGGGCCTTTTCTTTGCTCGGACGCGGCCGCATCCGGCCCTGATTCGCGTCCTATACTCGAAGCCGTCTGGCATGGAAGAACCGAGATGCACACGCGATGGAATTCGATGAGCCACGCCCTCAAGCCGTTGTTGGCACTGCTGCTGGCGATGTCGCTGGCGACGGGACTTGCTGCTTGCAAGCGCAGTCCTGAAGGGCAGTTGCCGGCGACAAGTGGCGAGGCGATTCAAGCCAGGCGCGATGCGATCAAGGGTTTCGCCGTCGTGCGCGCATATCCGGACCAAGGCCGCGAATCGCTGGCGATTGCCGTCGAATTCTCGCGCCCGCTCGTCGGCACCCAGGATTTCGACAAGCTGCTGACATTTGATCGTGCCGCCAGTAATGAAAAAAGCAGCTGGACGCTCGACGACAGCGGCAAGGTATTGCGTTTCCCTTATGTCGATCCGAACCAGAGCTACACCCTCAAGATCTCGGGTGCGTTGATGGCCGCCGATGGCAGCAAGCTTGGCCAAGATGTCGAGCTGAAGGTGTTCACCGGCGAGCTTGAACCGGCGGTCGGCTTTGCCTCTCAGGGTAGCGTGCTGCCAGCGAAGGATTCGCGTGGCTTGCCGGTGGTCTCGGTCAACGTGGGTGAGGTCGATGTCGAGTTCCTGCGCGTGCGCGACACGTCGCTGCCGCGTTTCTTTGCCGAATATCAGCGAGGCGGCCGTCGCGGTAGTTGGGAACTGGATCCGTCCTGGTACGACGCCGAAGACAAGGACAGCAAGCCGCCGATCTCGAAACTGGCCGAACCCGTTTACGTCAATCGCTTCGTGCTGGGTGGCGCGCGCAACGAACGTGTGTTGACTTATCTGCCAATCCAGGACATCGCCGAACTGCAGCAGCCTGGCCTGTACTTCGCGGTGATGAAGAGGGCCGGCGCGTTCAAGGACGAATACGACACCGCGTTCTTCAGCGTCAGTGACATTGGCCTGCATGTGCGTGCTTACAAGGACAAGATGTTCGTGCATACGGCCTCGCTGGAGGACGGCAATGCGCTCGTGAACGCCGATTTGCGCGTCCTGGACGCGCGCGGTGAGCCGGTATTCAAGGGCAAGACCGACAGCAATGGCAACGCAATGCTGGATTACACGTTGGATTCGGCGCATGTGCTCACCGCTTCGCGTGGCAAGGATGTGTCGATGCTGCCATTCAACCAGCCGGCGCTGGACCTGTCCGAGTTCGCCGTGAGTGGTCGCGAACAGGCCTGGTTCGATGTGTTCGCGTGGTCGGGCCGCGATCTGTATCGGCCCGGTGAAACCGTGCGTGTATCCGCGCTGCTGCGCGACAACGACGGCAAGCCCGTGGCGGCAAAGAATGGCAAGTCGCAATCATTGTTCGTGCGGCTGAAACAGCCGGATGGCAAGACCTTCGTCGAGTCCCGCATTGAGCCGGGCGCGCAAGGCTATTTCCGGTTCGAGAAGACCATTCCGGTGGAAGCGCCGACCGGCAAGTGGCAGGTCGAGTTCCGTACAGACCCCGCCAGCAAGGAAGCGGTGCAGGGCATGGCCCTGCGCATCGAGGAGTTCCTGCCCGAGCGGATGAAGCTGGATCTCGCGAGCGCCGATCCGGCCCTGCATCCGGGCGAACCATTCCGCCTGCGTGCAACGGGGGCTTATTTGTATGGCGCGCCCGCATCCGGAAACCGCTTCACGGCGAAGCTTGCGGTGACCGTTGCCCAACATCCATTGGAGCAGGCCAAGGGTTATTTCTTTGGTGATCCAACAGTCGTATTGCCGCATGAAGCGAAGGACGTGGTCGACGCCACCTTGGATGCACAGGGCAAGTTCGAACAGGACATCGCGCTGCCGGAAGAAGTGAAGGGCAACACGCCGGTCAAGGCGATCGTGTCTGGCAGCCTGTTCGAATCCGGCGGGCGCAGCGTCAACCGCAGCGTGGAACGTGTGCTGTGGCCAGCCGATGCGTTGGTTGGCGTGCGCCCATTGTTCGACGATGCGGACGGCGCTGATTCCAACGCCAACGCACGTTTCGAGTTGATGCGCTTTCGTCCTGATGGCACGCCAAGTCCTGTGAAGGACTTGAAGGTGACGCTGGTTCGGGAGCTTCGCGACTATCACTGGAGCCACGACGACGACACCGGCTGGAACTACGACTTCACCCGCCGTTTCCAGAATGTGCAAATCACGACGCTGGATGCAGGCACGACTGCGGCGCGGTTTGATTTCCAGGTGGAGTGGGGCGAATACCGCATCGATGTCTACGATCCGGCGACCAAGCTCACCATGCGCTATCCGTTCCATGCCGGCTGGGGTTGGGATGATGCCAACCGTGGCCTGGATGCGCGGCCTGACAAGGTCAAGCTGGCGCTCGACAAGACTGCCTACCGAGCCGGCGACACCCTCAAGGTGACGCTGACCCCGCCGCATCCCGGCAAGGGTCTGATCATGGTTGAAAGCGACCGCATGCTGTTCGTGCAGGCAATCGACGTCAAGCCCGGCACCGTGGTCGAAATCCCAGTCACCAAGGACTGGGAACGGCATGACGTATATGTCACCGCGTTGGTGTTCCGCGGCGGTAGCGCGACCAGCAAGATCACGCCAGCGCGCGCGGTCGGCGAGGCCTATGTGCCGATGGATCGGCGTGACCGCCGTGTCGCCGTTGGCTTGGCGGTGAAGTCACAAGTGCGGCCGGAACAGCCATTGCAGGTCACGGTCAGCGTACCGGCGCTTGCGGGCAAACAGGCATACGCGACGATCTCCGCAGTCGATGTCGGCATCCTCAACATCACCCGCTTCCCGGTGCCGGATGCCAACGCGCATTACTTCGCGCAACGCAGGCTGGGAGTGGATGCATACGACATCTACGGCCGGGTGATCGAAAGTTTCGAAGGTGGCGTCGCCAAGCTTCGTTTTGGTGGCGACATGCCCTTGGCCGCATTGCCGCAGGCGCGGCGACCGACCGCACGCGTGCAAACAGTCGACCTATTCGCGGGACCGGTGAAACTAAACGCGAAGGGCAATGCCCAAATCGCACTGAACGTGCCTGACTTCAACGGCACCTTGCGGGTCTCCGCGCTGGTGTTTGCCGATACGCAGTACGGCAACCGCGACGCCGAAATCGTAGTGCGTGCACCCATCGTGGCCGAGGCCAGCATGCCGCGGGTGATGGCGCCCGGTGACCGCAGCACGGTGACACTTGACATCACCAATTTCACCGGCAAGTCCGGCGACTTCAAGGTCAAGGTGGAAGGCATCGGACCGGCATCGATCGGGGATGGCAGCCGTGCGCTGACGCTCGCTACCGAAGGCAAGGCCACGGTGAGTTTCCCGTTGGCGGCGCAAGAGGGTTTCAGCGTGGCGCAAGTGCGCGTGCGGGTCGACGGCAACGGCTTCAAGGTCGACCACAAGTACGACTTGCCGGTACGCCCGGCATGGCCGGCGGTGTTGCGCTCGCGCACGCAAGTGCTGGGCCAGGGCGTCCCCGCGACTATGGGCGCCGAATTCGCCGAAGGCCTGATGCCAGGTTCGGTCCATGCGCGCATGCTGGTCAGTGCCGCGCCGCCGCTACCAATTGGCGCCGCGCTGAAGGGCGCGCTGGACTATCCCTATGGCTGCGCCGAGCAGACCACCAGCAAAGGCTATGCCGCGCTGGAGCTTGATGCGACGACGGCCAAGCAGTTCGGCATCACCGGGCTGGATGCCAGCAAACGTCGTGCGCGCATGGATGGTGCATTCGGGCGGCTCGCTTCGATGCAAGTGTCGTCCGGGCACTTCTCGATGTGGGGCGATGACGACTACGTCGATCCAGCATTGACGCCCTACATCGTCGAGTTCCTGCTGGATGCGCGCGAAGGCGGTTTCGCGGTTCCCGATGCCGTGTTGCAAAAGGCGCTGCAACGACTGAGCGAAGACCTGCTGGCCGGCGGACACGAGTTCTATGGCCGCGACAACCGCGAGTATCTGAAGTTCGCCTATCAGGCGCATGCCGGCTATGTGCTGGCACGCGTCAATCGCGCACCGCTGGGAACCTTGCGTGCGTTGTATGACAACGAACGCAAGAAAGCGCTGAAAGGCTTGCCGCTGGTCCATCTCGGGCTGGCACTGGCAATGCAGGGCGACAAAGTGCGCGGCGAAAAATCGATTGTGGAAGGCTTCGCGTTCAAGGGCGACCGTCCGGGCTATCTGGGCGATTACGGCAGTCCGATACGCGACCTCGCGTTGATGATTGCGTTGACCCATGAGCGCGGTTACGCAAAGGCCGCCTTCGACGCACAGGTCATCGACTTGGGCCGCGAACTCGAAGAGCGCCGCAAGTCGACCTGGTTCTACCTCAGCACCCAGGAGCAGATCGCGATTGCGCGACTTGGCAAGGCGCTGATGGCAGACCAGAAGAAACAGGTCGGCGGCAAGTACGTGGCGGGTGGCGTCGAGGAAGTCATCGCTACCGCCAAGGCGTTCGGTCGCAGCGTCGATTTCGCGGCGCTCGCGGCTGGCGTGCGTTTCATTCCGGAAGGCGAACCGCCGTTCTATGCCAGTTTGGACATCGCCGGCGTGCCGCGCAGCGCACCAGCGCTGGATGCCAGCGTGATCAAGGTCGAGCGCAACTTGTTCGGGACCGATGGCAAACCATGGACGCCGCGTCCGCTGAAGGAAGGCGAGGCATTGATCGTCCGCGTCAGCATGACCGCTGACCGCGACATGCAGGATGCACTGCTGACGGACCTGTTGCCGGCGGGACTTGAGATCGAGAACTTCAACCTGGGCGACGGCAAGCAGTGGGCCGATGTGGTGGTGGACGGCATCAACATCGATCAGCGCTCCGGCGAAGCCGAGGTGCGTCATGAGGAATTCCGCGAGGACCGCTATGTCGCCGCATTGAAGCTGGGTGCTGGCAGCAAGGCGCGCCTGTTTTACTTGGTGCGTGCGGTGACGCCCGGTACTTACACCGCTCCGCCACCTCTCGTTGAGGACATGTACCGGCCGAGTTTGCGTGGCGTTGGCAAGTCAGTCCCGGCCAGCATTACCGTGGTGCAGCCATAACTCTTGTTGAAGCAACGGAGCGGGCCTCGGCCCGCAGACCGTGATGATCAAACCCGTATTGCGCATGCGCTTGCATCGCCTGCTGCCCTGGCTTCGCTGGGGCACGGTGGCATTCTTGTCTGGGCTGTTGTTGCTGGATATTGCATGCCCGCTGCCGTTGCCGAAGGGCGACGACGCCAGCACGCTGGTGACCGCGCGCGATGGCAGCCCGCTGCGCGCGTTCGCGGACCGCAATGGGGTGTGGCGTTATCCGACCACGCCTGACGAGGTCTCACCGCTCTACGTGCAGGCCTTGCTGGGTTACGAAGATCGCTGGTTCTGGCGGCATCCAGGCATCAACCCGGTGTCGTTGCTGCGAGCCGGTGCGCAGATGTTGGGCAACCGACGCATCGTGTCTGGCGGTTCGACGCTGACCATGCAGGTCGCGCGCATCATCGATCCCGGCCTGCACGGCATGCGCACCCGCACGCCATGGGGAAAACTGCGACAACTGCTGCGCGCGCTGCAACTGGAAGCACATCTGTCCAAGCGTGACATCCTGTCGATCTACCTGCAGCGCGCACCGTTCGGCGGCACTATCGAGGGTGTGGAAGCGGCGAGTTGGGCGTATCTCGGCAAGCCGTCGAAACAGCTGTCGCATGCCGAAGCAGCGCTGCTCGCAGTGCTGCCGCAGGCGCCCAGTCGTTTACGCCCAGACCGTTCGCCGGATGCCGCGCGCGAGGCACGCGACAAGTTGTTGGCACGCATGCAGGACAACGGCATCTGGACACGCGCGCAGGTCGAGGATTCGCGTATTGAAGGCGTGGTCTCGCGCCGGTTGCGCCCACCCATGGATGCAGCGCTGTTGGCGCAACGCTTGCACGCTGCGCAACCGCAGGCCAACCGCATCGTGTCGACCCTGGATGCACCGCTGCAACGTGCGTTGGAGGAGCGCGTCGCCAGCTACTTTTCCAGCCTGCCGCCGCGTACCTCTGCTGCGTTGCTGGTGGTGGACAACGCAACCTTGAAAGCACGTGCCTACGTGGGTTCGGTCGCCTTCGGCGACAAGCAGCGGCTCGGGCACGTGGACATGGTGCAAGCCTGGCGATCGCCTGGATCAACCCTGAAACCGTTCCTGTACGGGATGGCGCTGGATGCCGGATTGATCCATTCCGAAAGCCTGTTGATGGATGCGCCGCAATCATTCGGCGGCTATCGCCCGTCCAATTTCGATGCCGCCTTCAACGGCCCCGTCAGTGCAGCGACCGCGTTGCGGTTGTCACTCAACGTGCCTGCCGTGGATCTGCTGGATCGGGTGGGGCCGGCACGCTTCGCGGCACGGCTGGAACACGCCGGGATCACCCTGAAATTTCCACGTGGTGCGTCGCCTAACCTCTCGATCATTCTCGGCGGTACCGGCGCGCGGCTGGAAGACCTGGTCGGCGCGTTCGCTGCGCTGCATCGCGACGGCATTGCAGGCCGGATTCGCTACACCCCTGCTGATCCACGCATCGAGCGCAGGTTGCTGTCGCCGGGCGCTGCATGGATCGTGCGCGAAATCCTCGCCGCCAATCCGCGCCCGGGCGAGGGCGCCGATACCTTCGATACCGGGCGTCGCCCGCGCGTGGCGTGGAAGACCGGTACCAGTTACGGATTTCGCGATGCATGGGCGATCGGTGGCACGCGTCGCTATACGGTGGGCGTGTGGGTCGGGCGACCGGATGGCACGCCGCTGCCTGGTCAGTACGGTGCGGTGACTGCCTTGCCGTTGATGCTCGAGGTGATCGACAGCCTGCCGCGGCAAACGGGCGATGCGGCGCGCCTGCCGATGCCTTCCAGCGTGTCAGAAACCGATATCTGCTGGCCGCTCGGCATTGCCGCAGACGCGCAGACGGAAACGTTATGCCAGAAGCGCATGCAGGCGTGGACGCTGGAGGGTGCGGTGCCGCCCACGTTTCCGGAGCGCGATGCGCGGCTATGGAATACCGGCATCGAACATTTTGAAATCGACTCGAGCTCGGGCCAGCGTCTGTCGGCGGAGTGCACGTTGCCGCACGTGGCTCACCCAGCGGAGATCGCACGTTGGCCCGCGCTGGCATCACCGTGGTTGCCTGTCGCATGGCGCAACGCGTCGCGGTTGCCACCGCTGGCAGCGGATTGCGTGGATGACGGACGTGAAGCCGGCGAATCACTGCGCATCGATGGCGTCAACGACGGTGCCACGCTGGTGCGTCCACCCGGCAGCAGCAACGGCGTGAAGTTGTCGCTACGTGCGCTGGGCACCGGTGCGACGGTGCAGTGGCTGCTGGACGGGCGCCGCATCGGGCAAACGGAGGGCAGCAGCTCGTTGGCATATGCATTCGATACGCCCGGCGCCCACGAATTGACTGCGTTGGCCGATAGCGGCGCATGGCATTCGGTGAAGTTCCTGCTGCTGGGACCAGCGCAGTAACCGCCTCAAGATGTGCCAACACGCAGAAATGAAAAGGCGGCCTTTCAGCCGCCTTTTGATGCCTGAGTTTGTAGGTAGCGTTACTTCCCGATCCAGCCGTTGAGCATGTCGGCCATGTCGTCGGCGTGCTCTTCTTCCTGCGCCAGGATTTCCATCAGCATGCGCTTGGTGGTGGTGTCCTTGTCGCCGATGTAATTGATCAGTTCGCGATAGCTGTCGATCGCGATGCGCTCGGCAATCAGATTCTCCTTGACCATGTCGCGCAGGTCGTTGCCCGGCTTGTATTCGGCATGAGACCGCTTGGTCAAGGTATCCGGATTCAGGTCCGGCTCGCCGCCCAGCTGCACGATGCGCTCCGCGATGCTGTTGGCATGCGCCTGCTCCTGCTGTGCGTGCTCCAGGAACTCCGCCTTGACCGCATCGGACAGCATGCCGTCTGCCATGAAGTAATGACGGTAGTACCGAAGGACGCACACCCACTCGGTGGCGAGCGCCTCGTTCAATTTCTCGATGACGACCTTGCGGTCAGCGGCATAGGTCTTGGTCACGGCGCCCTGGTCGACGTCCTTGCGCGCGTTCGCCCGCAACGTGGTGGTGGAGGTGAATCCATCGCTGACGCCTGATTGGCTGGTGGTCTTCGCAGTTTTCGGGGTCTTGGCCATGTTCATCCTGGTGCGCGGGAAAGGGAGAAACGTCGGGAATCTGCAGGCTTTCTACACCAGCCCGTGTCATCAATCAGTCAAGGCTGGCGAGTACGTTCTCCGCAGACGACACTCGAAATTCCCCCGCCGCTTCGACGAATGCCTGCTTGACCACGCCATCTTCGATGTACAACGCAAAGCGCTTGCTCCGCGAACCCATGCCATAGGCGCTGGCATCCATTTCCAGGCCCAGTGCCCGGGTGAATTCGCCATTGCCATCGGACAACATGCGCAGGCCTTCCGGGACGTGCTGGCTTTCACCCCAGGCTTCCATCACAAACGGGTCATTGACCGCCATGCAGGCCACGTTGATGCCGCGCCGCCGGAATTCATCGAAGTGCTCCACGAAGCCGGGCAGGTGGCGTTCCGAACAGGTTGGCGTGAAAGCGCCGGGCACCGAAAACAACACCGTCTTGTTGCCATCGAACAGGGTGATCGTGTCCACTTTCTGCACACCGTCATGGATGTACTGGAGGACTGCTTCCGGAATGCGTTCGCCTGACTGGATCGACATGGGGCTTCCTTCCTGGGTGACGTGGGGATAAGTGAAGAGTCTAAACCTTGCGATGTGGTGGATCGGTTAACCTTTCAAGCTTGATTCAAGCAGGAGGCTCGGGACGCGACATGGAGTTCAAGGACTACTACCAGATCCTGGGTGTTGAACCCAGTTCCGGCGATGCGGAAATCAAGACCGCGTACCGGCGGATGGCGCGCAAATACCATCCCGACGTCAGCAAGGAAGCGGGCGCCGAGGAGAAGTTCAAGGCTGTGAACGAGGCCTATGAAGCGCTACGCGATCCCGCCAAGCGCAAGGCTTACGATCAGCTGCGCGCAGGTGGATATCGACCTGGTGATCAGGTGCGCCCACCTCCGGGTGGCTACCATCCGGGACAGGGCGGACAACCCGATTTCGACGAAATTTTCGCCGGTGGTGGCGCAGGTGGCGGCTTCAGCGATTTCTTCGAAAGCATGTTCGGTCGTCAACGTGCAGGCGGCGATCCGCGTGGCCCGCAGCCGCAAGGGCGCCAAGGCGGTGGCGTCACCCGCGCCAAGTTGGCGGTTCCACTGGAATCGGTTTACACCGGCGGCAGTGTGCGCATCGGCGTCAACGGGCGCACCTTGGATGTGCGCGTGCCAAAGGGCGTGAAGCCCGGCCAGTCAATTCGTTTGGCCCGGCAAGGCAATGGCGGCGGCGATCTGCTGCTGGAAATCGAATATGCCGCGCATCCGCACTTCGAGGTCGATGGCCGCAACGTGATCCATGCATTGCCGGTGGCGCCGTGGGAAGCCGCGCTGGGCGCGACGATCAGCGTGCCGACGTTGGGCGGCCCGGTTGAACTGAAGATTCCCGCTGATTCCGAATCAGGCCGCAAGCTGCGCCTGCGTGGACGCGGCTTGCCGGCAGGCACGGAGGGCACCGACGGGGACCAGATCGTGGAACTCGAGATCCTGGCACCGCGTGCGCATGACGACTCACAGCGCGAGGCTTACGTGCGAATGCGTGATGCGTTCGGAAGTGACTGGCGGCGCGATTAAGCCCATTTATCGAGACGAACGGTTGTAATTGAGTCGCTAACCCTGGCCGACTTGGAAGTCGTCTGGCAAATGCGGCAGGTGCTCAGAACTCAGGCAGCGGTCGGGCCGCCGGCCAGGTATTGCGCGATCAGCTCAGCCAATTCGGATTCACTGAAAGGCTTGGTGATGTAGGCTTTTGCGCCTTGCCGCATGCCCCACACGCGGTCAGTGTCCTGATCCTTGGTGGTTACCAGGATCACCGGGATGTGCTTGGTGGTGGCTTCGCGGGTGATCGAGCGGGTCGCCTGGAATCCGTTGAGATTCGGCATCACCACGTCCATCAGGATCAGGTCGGGCTTCTCGGCCTTGGCGACTTCGACACCGGCGGCGCCATCCTCGGCGGAAAAAACCTCATGCCCGAGCTTTTCGACGATCCGCTTGATGCCAAGCAGCTGTGACGGCGAGTCGTCGACGATTAGGATGCGTGCCATACGGTGAAGTCCCCTGCGATTTTCGATCATTCTAAGTCGTGGCGGCGGCAGTTCCAAGCACGGCCTGGTCAGGACTGCCGGTCAACGCGCACCAGTGTACGACCGAACGAGTTGCCTACGAGCATGCGCTCGAATACCGGTGGCAACGTGCCCAGCGTGACTTCGTCGGTCACGATGCGATCGAGGTGTTGCGGCTTCCAGTCGGTCGCAAG
>JBDSGA010000006.1:0-6863 GCA_039919235.1 Thermomonas sp.
TGTTCGGCGGCACCGCCTCGGACCGCGCGCGTGGCATCGCCGTGATCAATGCGTACGTGGCGACTGATCCGCCATTCGTCCCCGGGAATTTGGCCTTGTGGCTGGCCCAGCTCGGCAAAGGTGCGCAAGCGCTGGAGCTTGACCGCACGCTCGTCATGGTCGACAACAGCGATTTCCTCGCCTTGTTGTTCAGTCCCGCCGGAAAATCCTTGCGCCAGTTGCCCGAATTCCCCGGCTACCTGCGCGCGAAGGGATTCCCCGCCCTGTGGGACAAGTACGGGGCACCTGATCTGTGCATCAAGAACGTCGCAGGCGAATATGTCTGCAAGTAGACGCGGCGAATCAGGTCAGGCCCCGGTCCGCAATCGAAGCAGCGCAGCGGCGGCTGCGGGCAGGCTTCGGCTATTAGGGCTTGCCGCGCAGGCCTTGGCTGATCGATTCAACCAGCGCTTCTGCATTCCAGGGTTTGGACAGGAAATCGTGCAGGCCAGCTTCGCGACGGGCGCGATCGACTGCGGCGCTCTCCGCCTGGCCGGACAGCATGATCTTCACGACCGACGGAAACCGCCTGTGCGCCTCGATCAGGAATTCATCGCCCTTCATGCCAGGCATCAGCCAGTCGGACACGATCACAAGCAAGGTATGGCCCTCATCGGCCAGTTCATCCAGCAGCTCCAGTGCTTCTTCGGCGCTTTCAGCGACATCGATGACGAAATCATTTCCGAAGGCGCGTCGAAGCTGATCCTTCAGTGCGGTCAGTACGATGATCTCGTCGTCCACGCACAGCAAAATGCCTTTTTCCATTATCCAGCTCCGGCGATGGGTAAATACACAGTGAAGGTACTGCCACGCCCGACTTCACTGGCCACGGAAATCCTGCCCATGTGCTTTTCCACGATCTTGCGCACGATGTCCAACCCAAGGCCTGTACCTTCGCCCGCGGGCTTGGTGGTGAAGAAGGGTTCGAATATCCGTTGTTGCACCTCCGGAGGCATGCCGCAGCCAGTATCGCTGACCGACACCAGCGCGTTCTCGCCCTCGAGATGCAGGCTGATCGTCAGCGTGCCCTTGTGATCCATCGCCTGTAGCGCATTGTGGATCAGGTTGGTCCACACCTGATTGATTTCGTCGGGCAGGCAGCGCACCTGCGGCATCGCCTGGAATTGGCGTATCAGTTCAGTGCCATGCTTGATCTGGTTTTGGTAAATGGTCAGCACGGTCTCCAAGCCCTCGGCCAGATCTGATTCGGTCCAGACCTGCACACCGCCGAAGCGCGAGAACGACTTGAGCGCAAAGATGATCTTGGCCACCCGGTCCACCGCCGTATTGATGTTCCCGGCGTTGGTGGAAATGGTGGAGATACCGTAGGCGATATCCAGGATGCGTTCTACTGCAGGATGCCGCAGCAACGGAAGCATCTGCTCAAGGTCGGTGTGTGATTGCAGTTGTACCAACAGGCCAGCTCGATGCCGCGCCTGGTCTAGACCAAGCGATTCCAGTGCTGAGGTAACCTCGCGCACGACGGCGCGCTCCTCACGCGTGCTGAGCATGTTCTTGGGCTTGTTCGCGCGTGCCACCAAGGCGCTAAAGCGCTCGCGATCTGTGGTGTCGAGCTCGTCCATCAGTGCGGGCAGGCCAAGCAGCGCGCTGTCGAGCGCATCGGAAATATTGCTGCCACTGGACTTGATCGCGCCGATCGGGGTGTTGATTTCGTGCGCGACGCCAGCGATCAATTGGCCCAGCGCCGCCATCTTTTCCGAATGCACCAGCTGCGCTTCGGCCTGGTGCTGGTCTTCCAGTGCCTTGGCGGCCTGTTTCCTGGCATTTTCGGCGATGGCGAACGCATCGGCGTTGGCCAGCGCAATCGCCGCAAATGAGGCGGCCGATCGAAACACTTCCAACTCGCGTTCGTGATACGCATTGGCTTGGTGGCTCTGCACGGTCACCACGCCAATACGACGGCCATTGGCGATCAGCGGGCGGAACACGGCGGACAGGATCGGCGTGCTCTCGCTGAAGCCACTGGAGCTGGGTGCATTGGCCAGCTGGACTTCATTGAAAATCGTGATTTCGCGGTCCTCGCGGAACGTCAGTGCCGCCAGCGAGGTCGGATGATCAAGCGGATACGAGCTGGGTTCGTCGATCAAGCCGTCCTCGACATAAAACAGGAAGTCCAGTGCATCGCCCGCGGGCGAAAGCATGGCGACGCCGAACACGTCCACCGGCAGCAGGGCTGAAAAGCGCTTCTCCAGCGTCCTGCAGATCGCCTCGGTATCCAGGCTCCCGGTCAGGTCCTTGCCAATGTTGCCCACCAGCCGCAGCGTTTCAGCCGACACCGCAAGATCATCCATCGCACGCTTGAGCGCAGCATTGGCTTGCCAGCGCGCCGCCGTTGCCGCCACATGGCTGGCAACGAAATTGAGCAGGTCCAGGTCAGCCTGTGTGTAGCTGATGTCGGCACTGTAACTTTGCACGATGATCAATCCGTACACCTGATCCTGCGCGATCAGCGGCGCGCCCATCCAGCTGTTGAAGTCGACTACGCCGCGAGCGGCAAGGATCTCGCCTTGGTCGACCAGCGACTGGAACAAATCGTGATCCATCAGCCACGGAAGACGCGTACGGATCACCAGCGAGGAAATGCCCTCGCCGTAGGGAAAGGTGACGGCGACCTCATTCGGATCCTCATCCACGAGGTATTCCTGGCGAATCAGTCCCTGCTCGGCGTCGTAGGTGGCGATGATGAAATTCTTGGCATACATCAGCCGGCCAACGATGTCGTGCAGGCGCTCGTAGTGTTCGTGCTCCGGACTGTCAGCGGCTGACAACGCAGCGATCTCGTAGAGGGCACGCTGCAGGGACTCGCCCTGGCGGCGTTCCGCCACTTCGCGTTCGAGCTCCGCCACCCGCTGCAGCAGCTGAGAGACGATCGCCGGCGGCCCGGCGCTGGCGTCGGGTTCAGTCATTCTCCACTTCCACGCGATTGCGGCCGTTGTTCTTGGCGCGGTAAAGGGCGGCATCGGCGCGGTCGAGCAGGCTGGCTACGGTATCGCCGTCGCGGTAGGCGGCTACTCCAAAACTCGCCGTAATTGGGTCCACTCCGTCGAACGCATGGCCGGCGATGGCGGCGCGCAGATTTTCCGCCGCGGCCATCCCGCCGTCGCGCGTACTTTGCCGACACAGCACCACGAACTCCTCGCCGCCCAGGCGGCCAAGGGCATCGGACTCGCGGGTGGAACCGCGCAGGATGTCGGCGACACCGGCCAGCACCAGATCCCCGGCACCGTGGCCAAGACTGTCGTTGACCCGCTTGAAATGATCGATGTCGACCATGATGACGGCGAAGCGCATCGCGTAGCGGCGGCTGAGCGTCAACTCCTCTTCGATCACTTCGTCGAGTTTACGACGGTTGAACAGCCCGGTCAGCTTGTCGGTGATCGAGAGCAGTTCCAGCTGCTGATTCTTTTCCACCAGCTCCTGCGTGCGTTGCGCCACCAACGATTCCAGTTCGGCGTTCAGCTGGCGCAATTTTTCGTTTTGTTCGACCAGGTCGCGTTCCTGCTGGTAGGCGCGGATCGCCGCGCGCACCGTGAGCACGATGTCCTCGTTGAGGAAGGGCTTTTCCACGAACCGGTACAGATTTGCTTCGTTGATCGCACGCTTGACGCCGCTCATGTCGCTCTGTCCGGTCAACAGGATCTTGATGGTGTTCGGTGAGCGCTCATGCAGTCGAACCAGAAGCTCGTCGCCGCGCAGGCCCGGCATCATGAAGTCGGAGATAACCAAGCTTAGTTCGCGCCCTTGCGCGCGCAGGTCGGCATCCATCTCCAGTGCCTCCTCGCCGCTTTCGGCGAACTCGATTTGCAAATCCTGGCCGAAATTCGTCACCAGCACCGTGCGGAGTGCGCTGAGCACCGTCGAATCGTCGTCGACGCACAAAATGATGCCGATGTCAGCCATGCGCATGTCGCCTGACAATACTGATGATTCCAGTTAAACAGAATGCACTGCTAATGAGAGTGAGGACGTGGGTGAAACGTCAGAGTTGTGATCGGATATGCCAATTGAAAGTCAGCAAACGGACGGTTTGCGTCAGTCTTGGTGCGTGCGTGGTCACTTACGTTGCAATTGCGGCTATTGTCCAGTCGACTCAGGCACCCGGCCCGCAATCAATGCAGCGCATTGGCGGATGCGGTCCCATCCCAAGTGCTTCCAGCAGCATCCGCAAGGCAGTGCGCAGGCCTTCCTCGATCACCGGGTGGTAGAACGGCATCTCCAGCACCTGCGCCACCGTCATGCGCATCTGGATCGCCCATGCAATGAGGTGAGCGAGGTGTTCGTTCTCCGGTCCGATCATCTCCGCGCCCAGCAGGAGGCCGCTGCCTTGTTCGCCATAGACGCGCAGCAGTCCTTGGTTGACCAGCATCACCCGCGAGCGACCTTGATCCTCGAATGAGACTTCACCGGTAGCGAAATCCACACCGTCCTTGATCAGTTGCGCATGGCGATGGCCGGCAAATGCGGCCTGCGGCTCGCAGAACACGATGCCCAGCGAGGTGCGCCGCGTGTGCTTGTACACCGCCGGATAGCTGGCGGCGTTCTTGCCGGCCAGATGGCCCTCGTCGGCGGCTTCGTGCAGGACCGGCATGTCATCGCCGGCGTCGCCGGCGATGAAGATATGGCTGTCGCCCGCCTGCGTGCTCTGTCGATCAAATACGGGTACGCCGCGCTCGTCGAGCACCAGCCCGGTGTTGGCCAGCCCCAGCGCATCCACATTCGGCGTGCGTCCGGTGGCGGCAAGCAGGAAGTCGAAACGTTCGCAGTGACTGCGGCCATCTTCATCGGTGAAATGGACGACGACGAGTTCGCCGTCGCGTTCGATGCGTACATCGCACGCATCCAGGCTGATCGCCATTTCGGCGCCAATGATGTGTTTCGCCACGTCGCGTACGGCCGGGTCAGAGAGTCCCGCGATGCCGCCACCACGCCCGAACAAGCGCACGCGCACGCCAAGCCGATGCAGCGCCTGCCCCAACTCGACACCGATGACGCCAGCACCGAACACCGCGACAGATTCGGGCAGGTCATGCCAGTCGAAGACGTCGTCATTCACTACCAATCGATCACCGGCCGCACGCAACATGGCCGGAATGGAAGGCTGCGAGCCGGTCGCAATGATGATGCGCTCGGCGCCAATGCGATCGAACGGCAGCGAGGTGCCATCACTGGCTGCGCTCAAGCGCAACGTGTGCGGATCTTCGAACACGGCATGCGCACGCACGATATGTGCCTGATCGAAACCAGCCACTGCATCCTTGACGAAGCCGACGAAGCGATTGCGTTCCTCACGCACACGTTGCATCACTGCGCGACCGTCGACCTTGCCTGCATCGCTGTGGATGCCGAATGCGGGAAGCAGTGACAACGCATGGCGCGCCTGTGCCGGCGCGATCAACAATTTCGACGGCATGCAGCCGACGCGTGCGCAGGTAGTGCCGAACGGGCCGCCCTCGATCAGTGCGATCCGGTCGGTTTGCTTGCGTACCTCGCGATACGCGGCCATGCCGGCGGTGCCGGCGCCGATGATGGCGACGTCGACGTCATCCACCTCCATCGTCAGGCGTCGTTGCGGCGTGGCAACGTCCAGCCTGGTCGCAGGAAGTGACAGGTGTAGCCCGTCGGATAGCGCTGCAGGTAATCCTGATGTTCGGGTTCGGCTTCCCAGAACGAACCTGCCGGCGCGAGTTCGGTCACCACCTTGCCCGGCCACAATCCCGATGCGTTGACATCGGCAATCGTGTCTTCGGCGATCTTTCGCTGTTCGTCGGAGTGGTAATAGATCGCCGAACGATAACTGGCGCCGAGGTCGTTGCCTTGGCGGTTCGCCGTCGTCGGGTCATGGATCTGGAAGAAGAATTCCAGCATCTTGCGAAAGCTGGTTTGCGCGGGATCGAACACGATCTCGATCGCTTCGGCGTGGGAGCCGTGGTCTCTGTATGTGGCATTGTCGACATCACCGCCGGAATAACCCACGCGCGTGGACAACACGCCGGGTTGCATGCGGATCAGTTCCTGCATGCCCCAGAAGCAGCCGCCGGCGAGGAGGGCTGTTTCGGTGCGGGCGGTCATGCCGCGTCTCCCGTTTGCGAGCCGTCAAAGACGTGGCGAAATTCGCCGTAGCCTTCGCCTTCCAGTGCATCCACGGGGATGAACCGCAGCGATGCCGAGTTGATGCAGTAGCGCAAACCGCCGGCATCTTGCGGACCGTCATTGAAGACGTGGCCAAGGTGGCTGTCGCCATGGGTCGAGCGAACTTCGGTGCGGGTCATGCCGTGGGTGATGTCGCGGTGTTCGATCACATGGGCAGGCTCCAGCGGCTTGCTGAAGCTCGGCCACCCGCAACCACTGTCGAACTTGTCCAGCGACGTGAACAATGGTTCACCCGACACGATGTCCACATACAGGCCGGCGTCCTTGTTGCCGTTGAAGGCATTCTCGAAGGGGCGCTCGGTGCCGGACTCCTGGGTGACGCGGCGCTGTTCAGGGGTCAGGCGTGCAAGGGCTTCCGGGGTCTTGCCATAGGTTTTACTCATCGTGCTGGTCATCGCGGCGCTCCGTGGCTGTGCGGCTTTTCTACCTGCCTGTGATGTATGGCCGGGTGAACCCGCAAGCAAGTGTCCCGTCAGGTATCCAATCCCGGGCCAGATGGCCAAGGTGGGGCGAGGCGGGCAATCGGCTAAAATGACGACTTTTCCGGGAGGCTCCATGCGCGACCCGAATTGCTCCACTGCAGGCGCCCGCTTCCGCGCCGCGATCAAAGCCGAAACTCCGTTGCAGGTCATGGGCGCGATTACCGCCTATGC
>JBDSGA010000007.1:0-5704 GCA_039919235.1 Thermomonas sp.
CTCGGCTACGAGGCGGTGCCCGCGCGGCATGGCGATGACTGGCAGGTCGAGGCCTTCAACTGTGTCTTCCATGGCGTGGCGCGGCAGCATCCACAGGTGTGCAAATTCGACCTTGCCTACATGGAAAGGGTCACCGGGAAGCGCGTCCACCACATGGAATGCATCGTCCGCGGCGGTCACGCGTGTCGGTTCAAACTGGGGCCGGAGCCAGCCCACGCCAGTCTGGCGGTACAACTGACGAATGCGGTGATCGAGTAGGCAAGCAGAGCCGCCAGCGTGGATGAACCGCTTGCGAAAATCGTGTAAAGGCGGCGTGAGTAGTCCGCCACTTGTTCGCCTTGCAGCCAGCTTCACCGGGTTACGGTGCAATCATCACCTAGGAGTACGTCCCATGACTGCTGATACCACGACACCGCTGGAACATGTCACTGCCACGCTTAACCAGCTCAAGGAAATGCGTCACTACTCGAAGACCTACGTCGAACAGCTGACGGCGCAGTGGTTGCTGTTCGATGGTGCGCTGAAGAAACTCAAGGTGGCCGACAAGATCGAAGACCTGATGACCCGCCAGGCGGAGTTCTATGACGCTCTTGAGGCCGAAATCGGCGAGCTTGAGGAGTTGGTCGTGAGCCTGCAGCCGGTCGTGGAGGAGGCAGCTGCCTGATTTATTCCTGTGGCGCTGTGGAAATGACGTTGCCGGCTGACCGCCGGCTTCATCATTTAAGACTAGCCCCGCCTGCCAGATGCTGCTTCCGTCAACAACACTGCGCTTTCCTCTGCAAGTTGCTGGACACAAGTTTCCATTTGCGAGCGGCGGGTGCGGAAGCTGAGCACGCACACGCGACCGAGGAAGCGCTCGCCGACCATGGCGCCTGTGAGCATTACCTGGCCACGCGCGGTGACACGGTCCATCAACGCGCGCGTCGCGGCGTTTTGCGCGGCTAGCGTGTCCAGCACCGGGCTTTCCAGATGGAAGGCGAACAACGACAGCTGCGGCTTCGCATCCATCACGATGCCGGGAATCTTTGCGATCTCATCAGCGGCCCACATCGCAAGTTCACGCTTCTCGGCCAGTGCGGCGCGGTAGCTTGCGGCGCCGAAGAACTTCACGGTCAGCCAGATTCGCAAGCCCGGAAAACCGCGTGACAGGTCAGGTCCGTATTGCGCAGGATCGTAGAATTCGTTCTGGTTGTCCGGCAGATAACCGGCGGTGGAGGCGTGCAGAGCGCGTAACGCTTCGCCATCGCGAACCAGCAACGCTCCGGTCCCGTAGGGCATGAACATGCCCTTGTGCGGGTCCAGCGTGAGTGAATCCGCACGCGACAGTCCGCTGAGCAGCGGCCGCAGCTCGGGCACCATGTGGAAGAAGCCGCCATAGGCGCCATCCACGTGATGCCACAACTGTTCGCGCGCGGCGACGTCGGCGACGGCATCGATCGGATCGACCGCGCCGGTATTGGTGGTTCCGGCGGTGGAAAACACCATGAACGGCTTCAGCCCTGCCGCGCGGTCGGCGGCGATGGCGCGTTCAAGTTCGTCCACGCGCATGCGGAAGTCGGCATCGACATCGATCACCCGCACGCGGTCATGCGCGATGCCCGCCAACTTCGCCGCCTTGGCAATGCAGTGGTGGGTTTGCGAGGAGACATACAGCGTGCCGCGCCGGATATCGTCGCCAAGCAATGCTTCGCGGGCGCAGGCAATCGCGTTGAACATCGCCATTGAACCGCCGGGGGTGAACAACCCGCGCGCGGTTTCGGGGAACTGCATCCAGTCACGCAGCCAATCCAATGTGTTGGCTTCCAGCTGGACCAGCGCCGGCGCGGCCTGCCAGACGCCGGTGTAACGGTTGGTCGCATCGGCAATAAAGTCCGCCAGTGCCGCCGTGTAAACGCCACCGCCCGGGATGTACGCCATGTACCCGGCATGCGGCGTGCCGAACGAGCGCGGGATCCACTCATCGAACAGGGGATCCAGCAGGGCGTCCAGCGCAGTGCCGTGTTCCGGGGCATCCTCGCGCAACGAACGGCACAACGCTTCGATGTCGGCGTAGTCGCCAAGGATGGGGTTCGTTTCCAGCGCGGCTAGGTGCGCCACCGAGCGCGCCACCACAAGGTGGCCCATGGTCTGCATGTCGGCCGGCGACAGGTCCAGGTCCGCCAGGTCGCTGCTTGCTTCAATGTTCATCGAAACGTTTCCTTGCGATCGACTCGGATCCGGCGGGTAGCGTAGTGCTGGTGGATGGTATTCGATCTGCAATGGCCATCCGTTCTCGCGCATGCGGCGGAAGGCATCGGCCGACTAGCATCGATGGGTGCAATGCCTTGCATGGCGTGGACTGTGCGACATTCCCAGTGCAGCATGGACAAGGACGCATACGTCGGCCGTGGCATCACGCTGAGACTGGCTCAATGCCTGCAACGTTTGATTGCATTGCATTGCAATGTGAGTGCCATGCAATTTCACCGATAGGCCAATACCCGACACTTCCACGACACTTGGGTGTCCCCCATGCAATCCAAGCCCGCGCAGAAACAGAACTCACTTCTCGGGCTGATCGGATGGCTGGCCTTGTGCTTCGCCGCCTCTGCAATCGTTGCCGTTGCTTCCATTGAGCCAAAGACTTACGGTACGTTGGTGCAGCCAGAATGGGCGCCACCTGCATCTGTGTTCGGTCTGGTATGGCGGGCGGGCGGTTTCATACGCAATGGCAACGCACTGAGCCTGTTCATCGTGCAGCTTGGCTCAACGCACTCTGGAGCTGGCTGTTCTTCGCCTGGCACAAAGGCGTGTGGTCGTTTGCCGACATCGCGCTGCTGTGGTTTTTGATCATGGCAGTCATGCTGGATTTTTGGCGAGTGCGTCCATTGGCAGGTGCATTGCTGTTGCCTTATCTTGCCGGGTCAGTTTCGCGGCTGCATTGAACAACCAGGTCTGGCAGCTGAATCCGGGAATCCTCGGATAAGTGCGAGCCCTGGCCCCCGGCGGAGGCCGGGGGCCAGGGCTGCGTGTGCCGTAACGATGAATCGAGGATTTCGGACTAACGAGCACTCTCAGTCGGCGCAGTAATCCGCGGCCGGCCGCGATATAGCTTGACCGCGATGTCGATGACGATGAATGCGATGACCAGGGCAAGGCCGCCACGCGCGCCGTCATTGGTCGATTTCTCGATGAAGATGTTGCCGGCGGACAACCACCACGCTAGCAGCGCGACAAAGGCGATACTGCCGCAGAATTCCAGGCGACGTGTAAGCATGCTCTGGCGACCATGCCGGAGTACCGCGACCATGATCGCGAACGAGGCGAGCCACAACACCACCACGGGCCAGGCGCGGACGTGCAAGAATTCGGGATCGAACGCCAGCACGCGCGAGAGTGGCTCGGGCATCAGGCCGACCAGCCAGGGCAGCGCGATCATGAAACCCATCGCGCTGGCGATTCCAA
Source organism: Thermomonas sp. (assembly GCA_039919235.1). Classification (GTDB taxonomy): domain Bacteria; phylum Pseudomonadota; class Gammaproteobacteria; order Xanthomonadales; family Xanthomonadaceae; genus Thermomonas. The sequence continues at coordinate 3,445 of JBDSGA010000007.1, forward strand.
CCAGGCCGGCGATCATGCTGCTGCGGTTGATGCGGTCGGGATCGGCGATGCGTGGTTTCCACGTCGGCAGGAACATGCCGCGCGAACGCAGCCAGGAAACCATGAGCGCCATCATCGCCTGGAAGCCCGGCCACCAGAACGCCCCCAGCCCCCAGCTCAGCCACCAGGCGCTGATTGGCAGTCTGCCATCGAACACCTGCGGCAGGGTCAACGCCCATTGCAAGCCGATGCCGACGATCGACAGCATCGCGAACGAGCGCGTTTGTTCGGCCTGAATGACCAGCATGCCGGGTGGGTGGTAGCGCGCGGCGATCTCGGCTGGGGTGCCGAATGTGCGCAGCATGTCGAGCACCATTGCATCGTTGGCAGCGTGGCCGTCGGCCTGCGCACGGTCGTCCAACATTTCGGTCAGCAAGCCACGCAATTCCAGGCCGACTTCATTGCGGTCCTTGGCCGGCACGCGCCGCATCACATCGACCACATACGATTCGATCACGTCATTCGAGCTCATCACGGTGCGTCTCCTTCAAGCAGGCCAGCCATGGTTCCGACAAGGGCATTCCATGTGGCGGTCAGGTCAGCGAGTAAGGTCTCGCCAGCGGTGTTCAAGCGGTAATAGCGGCGTGGCGGGCCGTCCTCGATCCGCCATTCGGAATCCAGCAATCCCTGGCCTTCCAGCCGGCGCAGCAGGGGGTAGAGCGTGCCTTCCTCGATCGGCATGCCGCGTGCCGCCAGGGCCTGGCGCAGGGAATAGCCGTATTGCACATCGCGCAGTTGGGACAGCACCGCCAGCACCAGTGCGCCGCGGCGCAGTTCAAGTTCGAGCTTTGAGACCGGGGTCTCGCGGGTCTCACCCATGACAGTCTCGGACTTTCACAGTGTTTCGCCTTGTGAGGTTTAATGCACAGTACATTGCACCGCACAGTAATGCAACGCCATTCATCAATTAGCCGAAGGCCAGGGCTGGCGAGGCCGGGATAATGTGGTGGGCCTGGCAACTGGATGCGCCTGTCCGGCCGGATTGGTGGCCGGATTGATCACTGGTTGCCGATAACAGTGCTCAACTACTCTTCGACATGTTGGATGGATGCGGCCATGAACTCAGCACGTCTTGCCATGCTTGGTATCGCCTTGGTGACAACTGCCGCTTCCGCTGCATCGCAATGGCATGTGCCGGTGCACGGCAGTGCCGAACGCGCTCAGATCATGGATGCGCTGCGCACCAAGCTGCGCGCATTCGACGATAGCCAGGCCGACACCGTGTTCGTGGTGCGCTCGCTTTGCGTGAGTGATCGGTTGGGCTGGCTGGATGTGCTGCCGCGCTCACGCGACGGGAGCAATCAATACGAGCCGACCCAAGCAGTGCTGGTGCGCCGCAAGGGGACGTGGCAGGTAGCGAAGCTGGCCTGCAGCGAAGAAGAGTGCGAAGCCGGCACCGACGCAGCTTCGCTGCAGCGTGAGGTAGGCCCGCAGTGCGGTTAGTGCGTAGCGAATACCGCGCTGTTGCCAAGTATGAAACTGATTGGTTGGCGCGCAGATTGAACGCGCCAGGGTGAGACTTACCGATGCAGCTCGCCCGCGGCTTCTGGCTGGTAACGGATTGCCAGCACGTGCAGGCGCGCATTGCGACCGCCCGGCATCGGCCAGTCGATCGCATCGCCCACGCGCAGGCCGAGCAGGGCACTGCCGACAGGCGCCAGGATCGATACTTTGTCCGCGCTGCCATCGGCATCACGCGGATAAACCAAGGTTAATTCGTGTTCGTGATCACCCAGCACGGCGTCTTCCAATCGCACATGGGCGGTGGAGTTCATGGTGATGACGTCGGCCGGCATATCGGACGGGGCCAGGATGTCGGCACGCCCCAACTCGTCCTGCAAGGCCGATGTATTGAGCGAATTGCAGCTGGGCTGTTCCAGCAATGCCTCGATGCGTTCCACGTCCAGGCGGGACAGCAGCAGCGGCGGGCGATGATCGGCGTTCATGGGACGTTTTGGCTCCAGGTAAGCAGGTCTGCAAACAAATGCGGGCGCCGCATCAAACGCGTCGCCCGAACAGTTCGTTGGGATGGGCCCACGTTAGCCGCGAAACTCGGCTGCTTCAAGCCGAAAGCTGATACGCATCTGGATGCCTACGCCAAAAACAAAAAACCCCCGCTTGCGCGAGGGTTGCTTGTTTTCAACCTTGGTGCCCGGAAGAGGACTCGAACCTCCACGAAGTTGCCCCCGCTAGCACCTGAAGCTAGTGCGTCTACCAATTC
>JBDSGA010000008.1:0-29935 GCA_039919235.1 Thermomonas sp.
ATCAGGATGCGCTCGCGGTGTTGCGGTACCCAATGGCCACCATCCAGCACCTTGCAGTGGATGTGATAGCCAAGCTCTTCTTCGAGCACCGCGCGAATCACCCGAAAGGTGTTGCCCTTGTCGTGACTGACCAGATTCTTGACGTTCTCCAGCAGGAACGCGGCCGGGCGTTTCTCCGCGATGATCCGCTGCACATCGAAGAACAGCGTGCCCTGGGTTTCATCGGCAAAACCATGCGCCCGCCCCAGCGCATTTTTCTTGGACACGCCGGCAATGCTGAAGGGCTGGCACGGAAAGCCGGCCAGCAACACGTCGTGATCGGGAATGTCCTTGGCCTTCACCTGGGTGATGTCGCCCGCCATGTGATTGATGGCGTCCGGAAAGTTGGCCAGATAGGTCTTCTGTGCGTACGCGTCGTATTCGCTGGTGAACACGCATTGGCCGCCCTGCGCCTGGAAGGCCGACCGCAAGCCGCCGATCCCGGCGAACAGGTCGATGAAGCGGAACTTCGCATCGCCGGCCGATGGCCGTTGCTGTTCCTGCGGCAGCAGCAGGCGCTGGCGGAGTGCGTCCAGCAAATAGGGCGGCGGGTCGGTTTCCCGCAATTCCCAGCGTCGCACGGTGCGCGCGGTGGTCTGCAACGCGCGGGCGATGTCGGTCTGGGAGTGATGCCGGCGCAGCGCCAGCAGGTAGGGAATCGGGTCTTCCATGGTGGCGGAATCTCAGGGACGGAAAGCGGACATGGTGTCCTGTCATCGTCCCAGATCATGAGATTGGATGCCAGTCTGTACCGGCCAGACGAGATCCTCCTCGCTGCCCGTTTCGCGTGTCATCCACCACGCACTGATTCATCCCTCCATCGCGATCCTGCGATATAATCTCGCTCCCTGCCGAGGGGCGCTGCAAGTCCGGATGCCATGAAGGCATGCCGGAATCAGGCTCGGCGGTATCTCTACGCGACAACGGCGCCCGGTTTGCATACACCCCGCTCTGCCAAACAAGGCGAGCACGGAAACCGGAGAAACCCGAATGAACGCACAACGCAAGACCTTCAGTAACGAAGGCGACTACAAGGTCGCCGATATTTCCCTGGCCGACTTCGGCCGCAAGGAACTCGACATCGCCGAGCACGAGATGCCGGGCCTGATGTCGATCCGCCGCAAGCATGCCGCGGACAAGCCACTCGACGGCGTGCGCGTGACCGGCTCGCTGCACATGACCATCCAGACCGCGGTGCTGATCGAGACGCTCAAGGACATCGGCGCCGACGTGCGCTGGGCGTCCTGCAACATCTTCAGCACGCAGGACCATGCCGCCGCTGCGATTGCTGCGACCGGCACCCCGGTGTTCGCCTGGAAGGGCGAGACGCTGGAGGAATACTGGGACTGCACGCTCGAAGCGTTGAGTTTCCCCGACGGCAAGGGCGCTGACGGTAAGGATAAATTCCTCGGCCCGCAGCTGGTGGTGGATGACGGCGGTGACGTCACCCTCGTGATCCACAAAGGTTATGAACTCGAGAACGGTTCGACCTGGGTCGACGAACCCGCGTCATCGCACGAAGAGTCGGTGATCAAGGCACTGCTCAAGCGCGTTGCCAAGGAGCGTCCCGGCTTCTGGACCACCGTGGTCAAGGACTGGAAGGGCGTGTCGGAAGAAACCACCACCGGCGTGCATCGCCTTTACCAGATCGCCGAACAGGGCAAGCTGCTGGTGCCGGCGATCAACGTCAATGACTCGGTCACCAAGTCGAAGTTCGACAACCTCTACGGTTGCCGCGAGTCGCTGGCCGATGGCCTGAAGCGCGCGATGGACGTGATGCTGGCCGGCAAGGTCGCCGTGGTGTGCGGCTATGGCGATGTCGGCAAGGGCAGCGCGGCGTCGTTGCGTAACTACGGTGCGCGCGTCGTGGTCACCGAGATCGATCCGATCTGCGCGCTGCAGGCGGCGATGGAAGGCTTCGAGGTCAACACCATCGAGTCGACCCTGGGTCGCGGCGACATCTACGTCACCACCACCGGCAACAAGGACATCATCACCGTCGCGCACATGCAGGCGATGAAGGATCAGGCGATCGTCTGCAATATCGGCCACTTCGACAACGAGATCCAGGTTGATGCATTGAATGCACTGACCGGCGTCGAGAAGATCAACATCAAGCCGCAGGTCGACAAGTATGTGTTTAGTAACGGCAACGCGATCTTCCTGCTGGCGGATGGCCGCTTGGTCAACCTCGGCTGCGCCACTGGCCACCCGAGCTTCGTGATGTCGAATTCGTTCGCCAACCAGACCCTCGCCCAGATCGAACTGTGGGCGAACAAGGACAGTTACGAGAACAAGGTCTACATCCTGCCCAAGCATCTGGACGAGGAAGTGGCGCGGCTGCACCTGGACAAGATCGGCGTGAAGCTGACCACCCTGAGCGACGACCAGGCCGCCTATCTCGGCGTGTCGAAAGATGGCCCATACAAGCCGGAGCATTACCGCTACTGAGCGAACGTTCAAATCGATTGCATGCAACGGGCGCCGGAAGGCGCCCGTTGTGTTTCAAGGCAGGGCTCAGGTGGTGATGTCGGACCTGCAGACCCGGTTCCGGCCCAAGGCCTTGGCGCGGTACAGGGCGGCATCGGCGTCGCGATAGAACGCATCGGCATCCGCATGGCGTATTGGGTCAAACGCCGCAATACCGATACTGACGGCCAAGATGAGGCTGGTGGTGTTGTCCAGCTGTTGAGGCATGCGCGCCAAGCCTGCACGGAACGTGTCTGCGCGTTGCAGTCCATCCACCAACGTGCTCCGGGACAGCACCGCGAACTCTTCGCCGCCGATACGCGCAACCATGTCCTCCGGACTGTTGAACGCCGCCTGCAATTGCTTGGCGAAACCGCATAGGCAAGCATCCCCTGCGGCATGACCATGACGGTCGTTGATCGCCTTGAAATGATCCAGGTCCAGAATCATCAAGACCAGCGCGTCGCCATCTTGCAGCGTGGCCACCACGCCTTCCTCGATTGCGCTCGCGAACCGGCGCCGGTTGGCCAGTCCTGTGAGGCCATCACGCCGGCTCTGCTGTTCGAACAGGTCGCGCTGGCGACGCAGCTCGTCCTCCAGGTCCAGGCGTTGGAGGTATTCGAGGTGGCTGCGCCGCAAGGCCAGCGAGACGTACAGCAGGTACAGGACGCTCACTGCCACCAACTCGATGAGCGAGTCATTCGCGATGAAGGCACCGAGCGTTGGCAGGTATGTCAGTGCGACCGCCACATACGCACGCCCCATGCGCATCGAGAAGTTGTGCGCGAATGCGGTGGCGAAGGCATAGGAGCTGATCGCGGCCACTGTGCGAGCAGCCTCATTCGGCGTCACCATCAGCAACCACGCGCTGGCAGCGCCCCAAGCCGCCGCATTCGTCAACAGCAACATCCATATCTGGTCCAGCCGTCGGCTTACAGCGTCCTGACCAGAACCAGCGGGTACTCCATGGATGCGAAAACGTATGACAGTAAGCACCAGGAATACCAGGGCGCCCACCAGGAACGGCCCGCGGGCTTGCTCCCACAGCCCGCTCGCGGTGCCTGCCAACAACCATAACAATAAATAAAACGGCCCGCCCAAGCGCAATCGCTGCAAGGTTTCAGCAAGCTCCTGCAGCAGGCGAGGCGTCGCTGCAGACCATGCCGGCCCAGTTTCAATCACATCGTGCATTGGTTCCCCCTGCAGCACATTGCCTGCCGCGTGCCGCAGCGGTCAAGCGCCGGACACGCCGGCCAGACAACAGTTTTATTTCATCCGGATGAAGAGATATAATATTCGATACCTTCGCGCCGAACCTTCATATGCTGCCGATCAGTTTCGAGTTCTATCCGCCCAAGACCGATGAGCAGCGTGCGCAACTCGACCGAAGCGTGCAGCGACTCAAGGCGCACGACCCGCAATTCATGTCGGTGACCTTCGGTGCCGGGGGATCGACCCTGAGCCATACCCCGGAAACCGTCCAGCGGCTGCGGAGCGAGCATGGCATGTGCGGTGTGCCGCACATCACCTGCGTCGGTGGAAACCGCGAGGAAATCCGTTCGCTACTGAAGCTCTACCGAGCACTCGGCTGCGACCGCGTGGTGGCACTGCGCGGCGATACGCCATCGGGCATGGTGCGCAGCGGCGACCTGCGCTATGCCAGTGAACTGGTGGCATTGATCCGCTCCGAACACGGGGATCACTTCCATGTCGAAGTTGCTGCCTACCCGGAAACCCATCCGCAGGCGGACGATGCGATGGTCGACCTGCGCAACTTCAAGACCAAGGTGGATGCTGGCGCCGACAGCGCGATCACGCAGTATTTCTACAACACCGATGCCTATTTCCGCTTCGTCGACGATGTGCGTGCGGCGGGCATCGACGTGCCGATCGTGCCCGGCATCATGCCCATCTCCAACTTCAGCCAGCTCAGGCGTTTCTCCGAAGCCTGCGGGGCCGAGATTCCGCGCTGGATCGGCCAACGCATGCGCGCTCATGGCGACGATGCCGAAGGTATCCGTACCTTCGCAGCCGATGTCGTTGCCAGCATGTGCGAGCGCCTGATCGCCGGCGGCGCACCCGGATTGCATTTCTATACGCTCAACTTGGCCAAACCAACCCTGAACGTACTCGACCGGATTGCGTGAGTTCGGCTGGGGTTCAGCGATTTCAGACGGTTTGTTGACGCGAGCGGGTGGACCCTGTGCGCGTGCCAATGAGGGCATGCAAGTTTTTCGGTGCAACCAACCATGCGTCCACTCCTCACTTCTGCCCTCGCCGCCGCGATCGTACTGGTCGTGTTGCCGACCCTTCCGCAGCGCGCTGAAGCCAAGACAGGCGTGATCCGCTGCCAGATGTCAGATGGTTCATCTGCCTATACCAACCAAGCTTGCGCAACTTTGGGTGCCACCTCAATGCCCTTGTCGTCCGACGTTTTGAGTCGCATCGCCAGCGAACAGCGACGTGAAAGCCAGCTAGTCAGCTTGCAAGCCGGCATCGACGCAAACTCGATTCAAGCCACCATCGGCGAGATCGCCCCCGGCGTCCCGTCACGACGTCCGCTGGCACGGGGTTGCGCCACTACGCCGGAACAACTGGCGATGGACTTCCAGGGATCGGTGGCGTTGGGTGACGTGAATCGCATTGCCGAAAGTTTCGACTGGGCAGGTATGGGAAATCAGCAGGCGCAACGCATCATGGCCCGGCTTGAACAGGTAGCACATCGCCCGGTACGGGAAACCGAATATTTCGACGCCAGCATTGGCGCAGGAATGCAGTTTGCAGATGCAGGAGATCAGCCGCCACGTGGTGAAGCTGGATTGCTGCAGGTGACGTTTGACGCTGGCAACGGCAGCAATATCGTGGACTTCGACGTGCGTCGCGACAAAGGCTGCTATTTCCTTCGTTACTGAGCCACGCCAGAACAGCCCGTGGGCCCTCCCTTCCGCGCGGGGGCGGCACCGCGTAGGCTGCAACCCACATGCTGCGCCTCGCCATTCCCCTGTCCCTGATATTGATCATGAATTGCCTGCCTGTTCCGGCGCAGGCACAAGTTCGCCGGTGTACCGCGAGCGATGGCGGCTTGATCTATACCGACCGCAAGTGCGATGACATCGGTGCGAGCGAGCGCTTGGTATCCCGTGCCACGCCCGGACTGTATGGCAGCCATGTCTATCGTGGATGCGCGCGCAGCGTGCAGGACTTGGTCTATTCGTTGAGTAGTGCCATCGAGTCCACCGACGTCAACCAATTGGCTGGCGTGTATGACTTCAGCGGCGCATCCACGTCGAGCGGATACAAGCTGATGGATCGCCTAGCCTTGATCGCCAAGCGTCCACTGGTGGATGTGCAGCCGATGTATTCGGGTGGTAATGACCCTTATGCCAACGCCTATGCGGACATCGCCGAATTCGATGAGAACGGCGAGGTCATCCCGCACTACGCACCCAAGCCGCGGCTGATCGGCCTGCGTATCGAACAGACTTTGGCGAACGGCAGCACGCCATCGCGGACGGTGTTCGGCCTGCGCAAGAACATGGGTTGCTGGTGGGTGCATTTCTGACTCGCCATCGCGCCATGACGGTTTCAGGCAAAATCAGGGTTTCGAGTTCCCTGGAGTAGCCGCGATGCAATACCCCGAATGGATCTGGCAGAACGGCAGCATCAAGCCTTGGGCCGAAGCCACCACCCATGTGATGGCGCACGCGCTGCACTACGGGTCGTCGGTGTTCGAAGGCATTCGCTGCTATGACACGCCCAACGGCCCGGCAATCTTCCGGCTCACCGACCACACCAAACGCCTATTTGCCTCGGCAAAAATCTACGACATGGTCATCCCTTACACCGTGGATGAACTCAACGCCGCTTGCCGCGAAGTCGTCAAGCGCAACGCACTGTCAAAGGCGTACCTGCGCCCGGTGGCATATCGCGGGCTGGGCGGTTTCGGCCTGTCGGCGGAGACACCGATCGATGTCGCCGTGGCCACGTGGCCAATGGGTGCCTATCTCGGCGATGGCGTGCTGGAACAGGGCATCGATGCCTGCGTGTCGAGTTGGCAACGCTTCGCGCCGAACACCATTCCGGCCGGCGCCAAAGCCGGCGGCAATTACTTGTCCGGGCAACTGGTGGCACGCGAGGCGCGCAGGCTCGGCTTCGGTGAAGGTATCGCATTGGCGTCCACCGGATTACTGAGCGAAGGCGCGGGCGAGAACCTGTTCCTGGTCTTCGAGGGTGCGCTGCATACCACGCCGGTGAGCGCTGCACTGCTCAACGGAATTACCCGCAATACGATCATCAACCTCGCGCGCGCCAACGGAATCGAGGTCGTCGAGCGCGACCTGCCACGCGAATATCTCTATCTTTGCGATGAGTTGTTCATGTGCGGCACCGCTGCGGAGATCACCCCGATCCGCTCGGTCGATGGCCGCCAGGTCGGTGCGGGCAAGCCCGGCCCGCTGACCCAGCGCATCCAGTCGATGTTCTTCGGGCTATTCGATGGCAGCACGTCTGACAAGCACGGCTGGCTGGAGATGCTCGACACGTAGGAGCAATGACTAAAGGGATGAGGTCGTTACCGGGATGAACTACCTCTTCGCTTTTTCCGCTTTTCGCTTGTCGAGCTACTTCGTCCCGAATCGCAGCATGGCGACCACGCCCTGTGTATCGCCAGGGCGTACGCGCACCTCCCAGCCGTACAACATGCAGATCCTGCGCACGATCGACAAGCCGATGCCGCCACCCTGCGAATGGCCTGCGTGGGTGCCGCGATAACCGCGCTCGAACAAGCGAGCCGCATCTTCCGCGCTGAGTCCTGGTCCTGAGTCTTGCACTTCCACCGCATCGTCATGCAGGCGCACGACCACGTCACCCTCGCGCGTGTATTTCACCGCGTTGCCGATGAGGTTGCCCAAGGCGACGGCCACGGCGGATTCGGGGGCATCGACCATCAGCGTCGGGCCACCTTCCAGGCGCAACTGCAACGGCTTGCCGCCCAGTTGCGCGCGATGGTTGTCCAACAGTTGCTGGGCCAGCTTGGCCACGTCGCAATGTCCCTGCGCACGCTCATTGCGCGACAGCAACAACAATGCGCTGATCAGGTCCGTGCATTGGAGCTCGGCGCGCTCGATGCGTTGCAGGCGGCTGCGGGTACGTTCGTCCAACTCGGGCTTGGATAGCAGCAATTCCACTGCGCCGCGGATGACTGCCAGTGGCGTGCGCAACTCATGGCTGACGTCGGCATTGAACTCGCGATCGCGTTGCACGACTTCCGTCAACCGCCCGGCGTAATCGTCCAAGGCCTTGGCCAACTCACCTACCTCGTCTTCTGCAAAATAGGGTGCGAGCCCCTCCATGTCCGAACCCATGCCACTACGCCGCAGCCGATGCGCGAGTTCAGACACGGGTGCCATTACACGCGAAGCCGACCACCAGCCCAGGATCAACGCAAGCAGGGTAAACGCCAACACGGCCCAGAACAGGGACTGCGTCAACACATCAGACGTTGCCGCAGCATCCGTGACGTTGTACCGCACCAAACTGGTGAAGCGTTTTCCTTCCTTGCTCAGCCCCATGCGGACTGCAACTTTGTACACCTGGATGACACCGTTGACATCTGGCTCACGGATCTCGTGTACGCCGGGCTTCAGGTCGCGATAAAGCGGATTGATCTTGTAGGCATTGTCGTCGCTGAAGGTACGCGCATCGAAGACCAGGTAATAAGGCGGCTCGTCGGGGCGCGTCTCCACATGCTGCACGAGGTTGGCGACCTCACGCTTGAGCGTGTTCTCGATCAGCTGGTTTTCGAGCCGGTTTCGCAGGTTCAACATCGCCACGGCGAACAGTGCCGTCAAGCCAAACCCCAGCAACATGAAGGAAACGATGATGCGTGTGCGTAGCCGATGCCGGCCGCGGGCCACCGACCGCTGCGGCGCGGGGTCAGCTTTCGACATCGATCACGGCGATCCGGTAACCGATGCCATGCCGGGTCTGGATCATCGGCGTGGCGAATGGCTTGTCGACCATCGCCCGCAAGCCGTGGATATGCACGCGCAGCGAATCGGAGTCCGGCAGTTCTTCCCCCCACACCCGCGTCTCGAGTTCCTGTCGGGTGACCACGGCCGGCGAGGCTTCCATCAATCCTTGCAGGATCTTCAGCGCGGTCGGGTTGAGCTGCAGCAGCTTGCCCTCGCGGCGCACTTCGAGGGTATCCAGGTTGAATTCCAGTTCGCCGACGTTGAGGATCCGCGCCAGCGGGCCGCGGCCACGACGGGCGAGCGCGTTCAGGCGCACATCAACTTCCTGCAAGGCGAATGGCTTGATCAGGTAATCGTCCGCGCCCGAATCGAATCCGGCCAGCTTGTTGTCCAGCGAATCGCGCGCGGTGAGCATCAGTACCGGGGTTTGCTTGCGTGCGTCGTTGCGCAGCTTGCGACAGACTTCCAGCCCGTCCATGCCCGGCAGGTTGAGATCCAGCACGATGGCATCGAAGTCGTGCACCACCGCCAAGTGCAGGCCAGTGACGCCGTCGGCGGCAAAGTCAACGGTATGACCGTGGTCCTCAAGGTAATCGCCAAGATTAGCGGCGATGTCAGGGTTGTCTTCGATGACCAGGATGCGCATGCAGGGTTCCTTGCGGCGTGCTTACAGCACTGATGCAGTCTGGGTATGACCTGCAACTGTGTTCAGGGTTCCCCGATTCTGGCACAGCGGCAGGCAGACGGCGCCTGCAACAACGGCGCCAATGTCACGAGATGCACCCGTGTCGAGCCTCAACGCCACGAGACAGATGCAACGCAATAACCTGGCACGCGGTGGATCAGAACATCATCGAATGGCGTCCTCATATCGTCAACAGACGCGAATGAGCCAAACGGTGTCCGCCTGGAGCCAGTTCACAAGAGCCGTGCATGACAACTACCTGAGGGTTGCGTAGTGCCATTCGCTCGGGCTACCGGGCGCCGATCAAGAATCCGTCAAATCCGAGTGGTAGGTGCGTTTGTGATTCGCGCCACGCTGGGCCGTCACGTGGTTGATGATGTGCCCGGCGACATCCACGCCGGTGGCCTGCTCGATCCCTTCCAGTCCTGGCGAGGAATTCACCTCCAACACCAAGGGACCGCGCTTGGACCGGATGAGGTCGACGCCCGCGACACCTAAACCAAGCAGTTGCGCCGCGCGTACCGCGGTCGAAATTTCTGCCTTGCTGGCGCGCGCCGCCTTGGCGGTTCCGCCACGATGGAGGTTGGAGCGGAAGTCGCCCTCGGGGGCATGCCGCGACATCGCCGCCACGACCTGGTCGCCGACCACGAAGCAGCGCAAGTCAGCGCCTTTCGCTTCGGCGATGAATTCCTGGACGAGAAAGTTGGCATACAAGCCGCGCAAGGTTTCGATGACACCGCGCGAGGCGGACATCTTCTCGGTCAACATCACCCCCGCGCCTTGGGTACCTTCGTTGAGCTTGATCACGTGCGGTGGCGGGCCCAGCATCGCCAGCAGGTCGCCGGTGTCATCCGGGTTTTCACCGAACACGGTCACCGGCAGGCCGATGCCTTCCGCCGCCAGCAACTGGTGGCAACGCAATTTGTCGCGCGCCCGGGCAATCGCCGCGGCGCTGTTCGGGGTGAAGCTGCCCATCAGTTCGAACTGGCGCAGCACTGCGCATCCGTAACGCGTCACCGATGCACCGATGCGCGGCACCACTGCGTCATACCCCGCGATGCGCGCGCCCTTGTAGCGCATCTCGAAGCCTTCGGTGCTGATCCGCATGTAGCAGCGCAATGGATCGAGCACGCGCACGGTGTGGCCACGGGTGCGTGCAGCCTCGACCAGCCGGCGCGTGGAATACAGCTTGCTGTTGCGGGAGAGGATCGCCAGTTTCATCAGGGTTGCTCGGGGCTTGTTGGTGCTTCGACCACGGATTCACGAAGCGGTACACGGTGCAGGAAAGACGCTGCAGGGTCGACCACGAACGCAAGCGACAACGCCGTTCGCCCAAGCAGCAACGGGAAACGCATGCCGCAACGGTCAGCCAGGTTCAACTCGATGTCGCGCTCGACGCCGGCCAGCCGAAGTTGTGTGCGCACGAAGGCACGCAAGGTGCGGTGACCGCCGGAATCGGTAACGCTGCGCTCATCGATGACCTCAGCACTGGCTTCAACCAGCTTGCCACGCATGCTCGGCCGGACCACGAAGCCGATCCACGGCGCACCGGCCTCGGTGAACCGCCATTGGCGTTCCACATGCAGGGCAGAACTGCGTGCGCCAGTGTCGAGCTTGGCCCGGACACGCGGCAGTTGCAGCATCGGCAACGCCACCCATTCGCGCCAACCGGTGCGGATCGTGGTCATGCGAGCACCTCGCCAAAAACGCCTCGAAAAAGTACGTCCGCAAACAAACAGCGGCACCCCGTTCCGGAGTACCGCCGTCGTCTATCTGGAGCGGGTGAAGGGAATCGAACCCTCGTCAGTAGCTTGGGAAGCTACAGCTCTGCCATTGAGCTACACCCGCTTGCGCGGCAAGTCTATGCCGCCCGCCGAGGCGCATGCAACGCCGGGCGGTCATTCGCTGCCGCTGCAATCAGAACTTGCTGGCCATGGTCACGAAGAACGTCGCGTTGTTGCCATTGGACTGGTTGACGGTGATGCGGGTGCCGGTTTGCACATCCAAGCCGAACATCTCGGTGCGCACGCCGAATTGCGCGGTGCCGTATTCGCGATCCAGGGCCAGGCCCGGAACCGCGAACGGCAGCGTGCCGGGCATCGACTGGGCGCTTGCGAACACTTCAGCGGCCGGATTCTCGAGTTCACGGTCCCAGGTCAGCTTGGCGTAGGGCGTGATGTGCTCGCTCAAGGCGAGGCTGGCCTGCCAGCCCACGCTTGCCACCAGCGAATCAAACGACTGGTCGGCATACGCGAAGGACGTGGACAGGGTTGGATCGGATTCGGCGAAACCATCCACGTCGATGCGCTGCGAGACCAGGCTCAACAATGGGCCATGACTCAACTTGCCCTGGCTGAAAGTCCAGCCCGCACTGCCCGCGCCGGTGAAATTGCTTCCGTTGGCAGAACCGCGATGAGTACGCACGGACGGCCCAAGGACGATGTCGCGGCGCACGTCATAGTCCAGCCAGGTGTAGCTCAACTGTGCATTCGCCCACGGACCATCGCCGTACCAGCCGACAAAACCGCCGAGGGTGGCGTCGGTCTGCTTGAAGTTGCCGCGACGCTGGCCCCAATCCATGTTGGCCTTGCCATACGCGCCGAACGCACCGTAGGTCAGGTTGCCTGCGGCCCACTGCACGCCACCATTGACGCTCGGCGCATCCCCATCGAAGCCATTGGCGGTGCCACCAGTACCGAAGCGCTGGTTGGTATTGAGGATACTGGCCCACCAGCGCATGCCGTCACTTTCCGGGCGATTGCCAAGTCCAGTCGCCAGCATTTCAGTGCGGGCACGGCCAATCGTGGCCTCGGATTGCGGCAGGATCGCGATCTGGCGCGGGCCTTCGATCACCGACACTGCGAACTGGCCCAACAGGCGGTGTGCCGCCGTGGTGGGATGCACGCTATCGGCAAAGGCATACGATTCCGCGCCGCCGGGCACCGTAGTCAGCGGGCTGCACACCAGTGATGAGGGGACACCAACGCAGGCCTGGCCAGTGACGTTGCTGAGACCGTAGGTCGCCGGCGCGGCGGAAATCTCACGGATGAAGTTGAATGTATCAAGCGGGATTACACGCAGGTTCGACGCCGCCAGTCCGCCAAACAAGGTCTGGTTGTACGCCTGCACCAATCCCGTGATGCCAGCGGAGCCGGCGGCGCCCTGGGAAAGCCCAAACGGCGTACGCCCCACATCCGGCATCGTCGGCACCATGATGTATTGGGCACCCGCTTGGCTGAGCGTTCCGATCAAGGCCACTTCCTTGCCTGCCGCCGAGAGGAACTGAGTCTGGGTCGTCACTCCGTTCAGATGGAAGAACAGGTCGTTGGCGCCGCCCCACACGGTATAGAGCGCACCAGGATCTGCCTTGCCGCCATTGGCGGACAGATAAGCGGCGACTTGGGTTGGAATGGTCGGCGCGTACTGGGTCGGCGGTGTCGGCGGGAAGCCCGGGCCAGGATTGAACGTCGCGCCGCCGGCGGCATAGTTGGTGCCGGTTCCGGCCGCGATGCCAGTCGTGGTCAGACCCCAGGCCGGACTGGCATCCGTCCCGTAATAATCAGCGAGGAATTGCGCCCAGACCAGGCCAGGGTTGGTGGTGAATTGCCCCACCAATGCCGCCGACGGACCCTGCGTCTGGATCAGGAATGGCCGGTAGAACCCGGAATCCGTCAGGCTGTCGCCAAAGAACACGGTCTGGGTGAACGTGGGCTGGCTTTGCGCGTACAGCGGCATCGCGGCCAAGGCCAAGGCAGCGGCCAGCACGGTGCGGGAGAATTTGTTCTTCATGGAGGGATCCTCGGAGGGGCTGAAATCAGGCAGGTCGAGACTGCGAGGCAACCGTGCGGCAGCGACAGTACGACACCGAATGGCGACGATGGTTTCACGAAAATCTAACGTTCACAAGCTGCGCCGCCGCACACGCTGTGCCCGAATCAAGCGAAAATCCGGCCATGCATATCCAACTTAACGGTCAAGCGCACCAAGCCGCTCCGCATATCACCATTGCCGCATTGCTCGCTGCAGAGGGATTAGCCGAGCGACGCGTCGCGGTCGAAGTCAACGGTGCGATCATTCCTCGCGGCCAACATCACCTCCATGCGCTGCACGAAGGCGATCACGTCGAGATCGTTCATGCGCTAGGTGGCGGGTGATTGATCGGCAATAATGGTCGGATGACACACAATTCCGATCTGCTCCATATCGCCGGCAAAACCTATGCCTCGCGCCTGCTGACCGGCACTGGCAAGTTCAAGGACCTGGACGAGACCCGCCGCGCCACCGAGGCCGCCGGTGCACAGATCGTCACCGTCGCCATTCGTCGGACGAACATTGGCCAGAACCCCGGCGAGCCCAACCTGTTGGACGTGTTGCCACCGGATCGCTTCACCATCCTTCCTAATACCGCCGGCTGCTACACCGCCGATGACGCGGTTCGCACGTGTCGGTTGGCGCGCGAATTGCTGGGCGGACACAAGCTGGTAAAGCTCGAAGTGCTCGGTGACCAGCGCACCTTGTATCCCGATGTCGTCGCCACCTTGGCCGCTGCGGAAATCCTGGTCAAGGACGGCTTCGACGTCATGGTCTATACCAGCGATGACCCAATCCTGTGCAAGCGCCTGGAGGAAATCGGCTGCGTGGCGGTGATGCCGCTGGCCGCGCCGATCGGCTCGGGTCTGGGCGTGCAGAACAAATACAACCTGATCGAAATCATCGAAAGCGCCAAGGTGCCGATCATTGTCGATGCCGGCGTCGGTACCGCCTCGGACGCCGCCATCGCGATGGAGCTCGGTTGTGACGGCGTACTGATGAACACGGCGATTGCCGGCGCTAAGCATCCCGTGTTGATGGCCAGCGCGATGCGCAAGGCGGTCGAAGCGGGCCGCGAAGCGTTTCTTGCCGGTCGCATCCCGCGCAAGCGTTTTGCCAGCGCGTCCTCGCCCATCGACGGCCTGATCGGCTGAGATGACCGATCCGTACGCGAGCGCCGGCGGCAAGGTTCCGCCAAAGCCGTTCACGATTACCGAAGGCCAGCGCAAAGTGCGCAGCTTCGTGCTGCGCCAAGGTCGCTTCACTGATGCCCAGCAGCGCGGATTCGACGAACTGTGGCCGCGCTTCGGCATCGATTACAGCGGAGGCGTGCGAGATTTCGACGCCACGTTCGGGCGCAAGGCCAGGCGCATCCTCGAAATCGGCTTCGGCAACGGCGAGGCGCTGCGTTATTCCGCGCAACACGATCCAGCGCGCGACCACATCGGTATTGAAGTGCATGCGCCCGGCGTCGGTCGCCTGCTGAACGCGTTGGCCGATGACGATGCCGGCAATGTCCGCCTCTACCACCACGATGCGGTCGAAGTGCTCGAGCACGAGATCGCAGATGGCACGCTGGACGAAGTCCGCATCTACTTTCCGGATCCGTGGCACAAGAAGCGCCACAACAAACGTCGCCTGGTGAATCCAGCGTTCGCCGCGCTGCTGGTGCGCAAGCTTGCAGCCGATGGCCGCTTGCACCTCGCCACCGATTGGCAGGACTATGCCGAGCAGATATGGGACGTACTGGATGCGACCGCGGGCATCGCCAATCGCGCGGGGTTGCGCGGGGCGGTGACGCGGCCGGACTGGCGCCCACAAACGCATTTTGAGACCCGCGGCCAGAAACTCGGCCACGGCGTGTGGGATCTCCTGTACGACCGCTGCTGACCCGGCGCTTGCCGGCTTACTACAGGGAATGACCGTCGCAGAATGGAGACCACGCTGACGCTCACCACGGACATGCAGCTGGTGCTGGGGCTGGTGTGTTTCACGATGGTGATGTTCCTGTTCGACCGCATCCGCGCCGACGTCGTGGCGCTGGTCGTGCTGGTGGTGCTTGGCCTCACGGGCCTGATTGCGCCCGAAGATTTGTTCGGCGGCTTTTCCTCCGACGCCGTGATGAATGTCATCGCGACCATGATCCTGGGCGCAGGACTTGACCGCACCGGCGCGCTCAATCGATTGGCAAGCTGGTTGCTGCGGCGTGCAAACGGCGTAGAAAAACGGCTGCTATTACTGGCTTCGGGCGTCGCCGGGCTGAACTCCGCGATCATCCAGAACACCTCGGTGACCGCGCTATACCTGCCGGTGGCTTCGCGGTTGGCGGCGCGCACCGGAATCAGCCTGTCCAGGTTGCTGATGCCGATGTCCGCAGCCATCATCATGGGCGGTAGCCTGACCATGGTCGGCAACTCGCCGTTGATCCTGCTCAACGATCTGCTGCTCTCGGCGAATGCAAACATGCCATCCGGCGCGGCGTCGCTGCAGCCGCTGAAGATGTTCGCGCCGCTGCCGATCGGCCTGGTCCTGCTGGCCGCTTCCCTGTTGTATTTCCATTTCTTCGGCAGCAAGTTGTTGCGCGACGACGTAGACGAAGCGGTCACCCCGGCACGGACACAAAGCTATTTCGCACGTGCCTACGGTATCGATGGTGATGTGTACGAACTCACCGTCAGCGCCGACAGTCCGCTAGTGGGCATGAGCGTGGGCGAGGCCGAAGCAGTGCCAGGCTCACCTTTGATGCTGGCGTTGCTGACCGGCAACGAATCGCGCCTGGCACCACCGGCGGATGCCCGGATCTGGGTCGGCAGCGTGATCGGCGCGATGGGGCCGCGCGAGCAAGTCACCGATTTCGCGCAAAACAACTTCCTGCGACTGTCGACCAGACTGCGGACGTTCGGCGACCTGTTCAACCCGAGTCGGGCGGGTATTTCCGAAGCGGTGGTGCCGCCGAACTCTCCATTTATTGGCAAGACCCAGGCGGACCTGCGCCTGCGCAAGCACGCCGGCATCAGCTTGCTGGCGATCAACCGCGACAAACAGGTGCTGCGCCGGGATGTCCGCAACATCTCCATCCGTGCGGGCGACATGCTGGTCTTGCACAGCATCTGGACGGATCTTGCCGAAGCCGCGGAAAGCCGCGACTTCGTGGTGGTGACCGATTACCCGAAGGGTGAACAGCGTCCGCACAAATTCAAGATTGCGATGGCGATCTTCGCGATCAGCATGCTGTTGGCACTGTCATCGCGCATCCCGACATCGATTGCGCTGATGACCGGCGTGGCCGGCATGCTGGTCAGTGGCGTGCTGAAGATGGATGAGGCCTACGCCGCGATCAGCTGGAAAACCGTATTCCTGATGGCGTGCCTGATCCCGCTGGGCTGGGCGATGGATTCCAGCGGCGCCGCGGCATGGGTCGCGGGGCACAGCATCTCCCGCCTGCCACATGGCATGCCGATCTGGCTGATCGAATTGATCCTGGCGCTGTTCACCACTGCGTTTTCATTGGTCATCAGCCACGTGGGCGCGACCATTGTGATGGTGCCGTTGGCGATCAGCCTGGCACTGGCGGTAGGCGGAAATCCGACTGCGTTTGCGCTCATCGTCGCGCTGTCCGCGTCCAACAACTTCATCACCGCTTCCAACCCGTCGATCTCGATGATCACCGGCCCGGCGGCGTACACGATGCGCGACATGTGGCGGACGGGCACGCCGCTGACACTGATCTACACCACCATTATCGTGGTGATGATCAACCTGCTCTACTGATCGGGGACCCTGTGACCAGGGGCCATGCCCAACCGGACTTCACCGTCCACGCAATGCACCGCGACCTCACGCAGGTGCTCGCCGCGACACGGGCCCGCCACGCACTCGCCACTGGCCAATTCGAAACTCGCGCCATGCACCGCGCACACCAGCAGGCCATCCTTGCTGCGCAGGAATTCACCCGGCGCCCAATCCAGGCGACGTCCTGCATGCGGACAGACGTTAAGCCAAGCGCGCACGCCGCCTCTGGCATCGCAATGCACGATCAGTGATTCCGCATCGCCGTCCACCATCGCTTCAACTTCGTGCAGGCTGTCCGCGGCCAAACCATCCGCCTGCAACAGGACCGGGCGAGAGTTGTCGAGACCATCACTGTTTAACGAACTGCTCACAACTCAAATCGACACCCGTCGGATACTTGTCACCATTGTGTCATGGCGCCTTCGCGCCTCGGGACTCTCACCCAGATATGTCCGTCTTTCGTGCTCGTTCGTTCCAAGGCTTTCGCTTCGACCCGTTCAAGGCGCCGCGCAGGCCGCGCCACCGCATCCTGCGCTGGGTCTTCGGCGTGGTCGGTGTTGCCCTGTTGATCGGCTTGCTGTTCGTGAGCGTGTTCGTCGGCATCGCAATGCTCAGCGTGGGCCTGCTGGTGCGCATGTGGAAGCAGCGCAGCAAGCCGGTTGCCATTGGCAACACGATCACCGGTGATTACCGCGTGCTGCCCAAGGCAGAACTGCCACTGGTTCGCTGAGTGGCCGACCTGATTGATGCCGGGACGATCCCACGGATCCCGGTCCACGACGCAAACGGTGCCACCATCGGCGATTTTCCGGTTCGACGTATTTATTGCGTAGGCCGTAACTTCGCCGACCATGCACGCGAAATGGGGGCCACTGCACCGGCTTCGAAAGAAGATCGCGGTTCACCCGTTTTTTTCTGCAAGCCAACCGATGCGATTGTCATCGATGGCAACGTGCCGTATCCCTCCGGCACCCGCAACCTGCATCACGAGGTCGAGTTGGTGGTGGCGCTTGGCCGTGATGCGCCGCTGGGCGTGCTTGCCGTTCAAGACGCGATGCCACTGGTGTTCGGTTACGGCATCGGTCTCGATTTGACCCGCCGCGACCTGCAAGCCGCGGCCAAGGCGAAGGGCCTGCCTTGGGATACCGGCAAAGGGTTCGATTATTCCGCGCCCGTCAGCGCGCTACTGCCTGGCGGGCAGATGGGCGATTACCACAGCTTGGACATCAGCCTTCAGGTCAATGGCGAAACGCGCCAGCATGGCCATTTAAGCGACTTGATCTGGGATGTCGGGGACATCCTGCATGAGCTGTCGCTGCTCTATGCATTGCGCGCCGGCGACGTGATCTTCATGGGCACCCCGGCCGGGGTCGGTCCGTTGCAGGTGGGCGATCACTACATCGCCAGATTGGGCAGCCTGCTCGAACTGCATGGACACATCCAACCGCCGAAGTAGGTTTGACGTTCCATCCAATTCATCCATGGCACCCCTCACCAGATAGGACACACACGAATGGGCATGGTCAGCGAATTCAAGGAATTCATCGCAAAGGGCAACGTCATGGACCTGGCCGTGGCCGTGGTCATCGGTGCGGCATTCGGCAAGATCGTCACTGCCTTCGTCGACAAGATCATCATGCCGCCGATCGGGCTACTGATTGGTGGCGTGGATTTCGCCAAATGGGCCATCACCCTGAAAGAAGCGAGCGTGGATGCAGCGGGCGCAGCAGTTCCTGCAGTGGTGCTGGGCGTCGGCGAGTTCCTTAACGCCTTGATCCAGTTCGTCATCATCGCGCTGGCCGTGTTCATGGTGGTCAAGGTCGTCAACCGCATGCAGCGCAAGCAAGAGGTCGCGCCCGCCGCCACGGAAATCGCCGAAGAAGTGTTGCTGCTACGCGAGATTCGCGACTCACTGAAGCGGTAGTCCGAAGCGCCAAACCAATCCGCGCCGGCATGACCACCGGCACAGCGTATCGGAAGCGCGGGCTGCTACGCTCGCGGTTTCGTCGTTTTCGCGACCGGATCTTCCCATCTTGCCCGGCGCAGCCCATGCACTCACCCGAGGAGATCGCGCGATGCGCCGTACTGTCTTGCTGCTTGCCCTTGCCGTTGCACTTGGCGCCCCGCTGCATGCCCAAAATACGACCCGCATCCGCGACGCCGCGCTGAAAACGGCGGATCAATTACGCGTCAAGGCATTGAATGACGACACCGGCAGGAAGGTGGTCGAATCACTGACCACCGAAGTGGGTCCGCGCCTGGCCGGCAGTGAGGCCGATGCGCGCGCTGTGGCTTGGGCGGTGGCAAAGTTCAAGGCACTCGGCTACGACAAGGTGTGGACCGAGCCGGTCACGTTCCCGAAATGGGTACGCCGCAGCGAGCATGGCGAAGTATTGGGCGGCAGCGCACAGAACCTGGTGCTGACCGCGTTGGGCGGCAGCGTGGGCGGCACGGTCGAAGGCGAAGTGGTGCGCTTCCCGGACCTGGCAGCACTGCAAGCAGCACCGGACGAATCACTGAAAGGCAAGATCGCCTTCGTCGATTACCAGATGCAGCGCAAGCAGGACGGCAGCGACTATCGCAACGGTGGCGGCATCCGCGGCGGCGGACCGTCTGTGGCGATCCAGAAGGGCGCGTCGGCCTTCCTGATGCGCTCCGCCGGCACCGACACCTCGCGCGCAGCACACACCGGCATGACACGCCTTGCCGCCGGACTGACGGCAATCCCATCGGCTGCACTTTCGACGATCGATGCCGCGCAGCTCGCGCGCCTGGTTGCGATCGGCCCGACCCGCGTGCGGCTTGCGCTGGATTGTGGCTTCGACGGTACCTACACCTCGCAGAATGTCATCGGCGAAATCACCGGCAGCGTGAAGCCCGACGAGATCGTGCTACTCGGCGGCCATCTGGATTCCTGGGACCTTGGCACCGGCGCGATCGACGATGGCGCCGGCGTTGCCATCACCATGGCTACCGGCGCATTGCTCAAGCCGATGAAGCCGGCCCGCAGCATTCGCGTGGTCGCATTCGCCAACGAGGAGCAAGGGCTGTGGGGCGGCCGGGCGTATGCCGAAAAACATGCCAGCGAAGTGAGCAACCATGTAATCGCCGTGGAAAGCGATTTCGGCGCCGACAATATCTACCAGTTCGATAGCAGCGCGGCCAAGCTGCAACCCGAAGCGATGGCACAGATTTCAAGTGCACTGGAACCATTGGGCATCACGTGGATGCCAGGCACAGGCGGGCCGGAATCGGATATCGAAGTGATGGCCGGGCTCGGCATGGCGTGGGCATCACTGGGACACGACGGCACCAGGTACTTCGACCTGCACCACAACAACGAAGACACGCTCGACAAGATCGATCCGAAACAGCTTGCGCAGAACGTGGCCGCCTACGTGGTGTTCACCTGGCTGGCATCGGAGGCGGACGGCGATTTCGGCAGTGCGCCAAAGCCTGCGGCAGCAGAAGCGCACTGAGGTTTGCGCGCGCACGCATCAATATGAAAGATGCCGTGCGCACAATCGCGCGCGGGGGAAACTTAGCGTGACGTCCCAGCCCAGCTTGCCAGCAACACCGCGCAAGCCGCCGAGACGTTCAAGCTCTCCACCGCGCCGCTGCCGGGAATGCGCAGCTTGAGATCGCAGACATCGGTGAGTTCCGATGACATGCCCTCACCTTCCGCGCCCAACACATAGACCAGGCGCTCCGGCAACTCGCTGCGGAAGATGTCGGCGCCACCACGCACCACGGTGGCCGCCAGCTGGAACCCGGCGCCATGCAGTTGCGCGATGGCGTTGTCATCGCGGCCCAGGCGCACGAACGGCACCATCTCCGCGCCACCCTCGGCAACACGTGCGGCGGCACCGGACAGCGCCAGCGCCGAATGCTTGGGCAACAGCACCGCGGCAACGCCGAAGTGCGCGGCGCTGCGGAGGATTGCGCCCAGGTTATGCGGGTTGCCGACGCCATCCAACCAAAGCGCGCATTGCGGGCCTGCGGGCAAGTCACGCAACCAACTGGTGAGTGGCGCAGGTTCGGCACGCATCACTTCGGCGACAACACCCTCGTGATGAGCGCTGGCAGCGAGCTTCTGCAGATCCGCGTTTTCCACCACGCGATAGCCGACGCGATTTGCCACGCACCATTTCAGCAGCGGTTGCAGTTGCGGGATACGGGCCTCGAGCAGATAGAGTTTCCGGATCGCCTGTGGCCGTTTGGCGAAGACGGCGGTTAGCGCGTTCATGCCGTGGATGCGAAGTTCGCCATCATTTCGTTCCCGCTGCGGCGCTTCGGCGGTCGCAGCCTCAACCAGCGGCGCACGTTCGCGATACGCACGCGGTGCAGCGTCGTGGCGCGGCTGCTCGGGGCGTCCTCGATCCGGACGCGCAGGCTCTTGACGTACGTGATCTTGACGCGGCTGCTCTTGACTCGGCCGCTCTTGGCCAGGCTTGGGCGCCTCACGCGGCGTACGCGATTTCCATGGTGATTCGCGTTCAGTCATGTTCGGACACCTCAGGGTGGTTGTTTCCAATGTCTCGAGCGGGCTTGAGTGCATTCGACGAATGGTGGAGGTTGCCAGCAACGACGGGAACCTTGATTTCCCGGTGCACTTTGCATGCGGCGATCGACGTCACCGTCTAAAAATCGCCACGTCGAACAATCGACGTACCGAACGTTGGCGTTAGCCTATCCGAAGCTTCAGGTGGTCGACCACCACCATGCGCCAACTGCCACGAACGCGAGCAACACGATCAACCAGCGCAGACCGCCTGGTTTGTCGCCCATCACCACGGTCGGGACGCGTTCACGCGGGATCGCGAAGGTCGTACCACTACGTTGCGCCTGCGGCGTGGGCCGCGCGCTGGCCATGCGATCGACATGGTCCTTGGCTGCCTTCAAAGAAAGACCCGGATTGGCCTCGCGCAGGCGCTTGATCGCATCGATCGGGTTGCCTTGCTGCAACGCGTTCTTGACCGCTGCAGGCACTTGCACTGCCGATTGCACGGATGCTCGCATGGACTCAACCGAAGCCGCAGCCTGCACCGCTCGCAGCGTCTGCAACAAGCCGGTCACGCCACCCTGGCGCATCAGCGCCACGGCCGCGTCCTTGTCGCCACGCTCGATGGCGTCCTTGAGTTGCGCCTGCAACGATTGATCATTCGACACGCGCCAGTCCCCTCGGCAACCCATGTCGAGCATACCCCGCGCGGCTTCGATCATCACGAAGGTCATGCAGCAAAACGCCGGCACTGGGCCGGCGTTTGCGTTTGTTCAATGCGCAGTAGCGTCTTAGCCTTCCCACTGCCCCAACGCCGCCAGGCCATTCGCCTGCGCACGTTCGAACACGGTCTGCTGGGCTTTCGCGACGTTGCCGCTCATGTCTTTCGCCCATATCTTCAGCGCCGCCTGCTGCATCGCGCGACCATAGCTGAAGCTCAACGGCCACGGATTCGGACCCATGCGGTTCATCGCATCCAGATGCGCGGTCGCGTCGTCATCATCTTGGCCGCCAGACAGGAACACGATGCCCGGCAAAATCGCCGGCACTGCCGTCTTCAGGCACATCAGGGTGGCCTCGGCCACCTCCTCGATGCTGGCCTGCTCCTCGCAGCCCTTGCCCGGCACCACCATTGACGCCTTGAGGATCGTGCCTTCCAGCATCACGTTCTGGCTGTAAAGCGCGTCGAACAACGAACGCAGCACGACTTCGGTGACTTCGTAAGCGGTTTCGATGTCGTGGTCACCCTCCATCAGCACTTCGGGCTCGACCATCGGCACCAGGCCCTGCTCCTGGCACAACGCGGCATAACGCGCCAGCGCGTGGCTGTTGGCCTCGATGCAGGTGCCGGACGGAATCTCCTCACCAATGGTGATGACCGCGCGCCACTTGGCGAACCGCGCACCGAGCTTGTAGTACTCGGCCAGGCGCTCGCGCAGTCCATCCAGGCCTTCGGTAATCACCTCGCCCGCAAAGCCGGCGAGTGGATGCGTGCCCTTGTCGACCTTGATCCCGGGGATGATGCCGTTGTCCATCAGGTACTTGGCGAACGGCACGCCGGACTTGGTCGACTGGCGAATGGTCTCATCGAACAGGATCGCCCCGGACAGGTATTGGTTGATGCCGGGCGCGGTGAGCAGCATCTCGCGATAGGCGCGGCGGTTTTCCTCGGTGCTCTCGATGCCGACGGCGTCGAAGCGCTTCTGGCACGTGCCGGAGGATTCATCGACGGCGATGATGCCCTTGCCCGGGGCAACCATGGCGCGGGCGGTTTCGGCGAGTTGTTCGATGCTCATGGCGACCTGCAGACTGAAAAGGAATCCAGCCAGTATAGCCGCCCGGCCTGATCAGAGCTCGCCGAGGCCCTCGGCTTCGCCATTCTCGCCAACCTGCAACAAACGCAGGGTGTTGGTCGCGCCGCGGGTTTCCATGTGCTCGCCGCTGGTGAACACCACGCGGTCGCCGATCGCAAGGAAACCCGCTGCAACCAACAGGCGAATACCGCCACGCGCCGCCTCGCGCGGGGTCTGTCCGCGGCTGTCGTAATCCATCGGGAACACATCGCGCATCAGCGCCATCCGCCGGCGCGCACCCGCGTGTCGCGAAAACGCGTAAATCGGCACCGAGGAGCGGAACCGCGAAAGATAGCGCGCAGTGCCACCGGATTCGGTCATCGCGACCACGGCGCGCACGCCGATATGCTCGGACAGGAACATGGTCGCCATTGCGATGGCGTGGTCGGCGCGCTCGAGCCCGCGCCGCGCCTTCTCGAAATCGACATCAGCGACAAATTGCTTTTCCGCACCCACGCAGATCCGCGCCATCGCTTCGACCGCTTTCACTGGCCAGCTGCCGGCTGCGCTTTCCTGCGACAACATCACCGCATCGGTGCCGTCGATCACCGCGTTGGCCACGTCGAGTACCTCGGCGCGGGTCGGGATCGGACTGTCCACCATCGACTGCAACATCTGGGTTGCGGTGATCACCACTTTCTCGCGCGCGACGGCTTCGCGGATGATCTTCTTTTGCAGGCCCGGCAATTCGGCATCGCCAATTTCAACACCAAGGTCTCCGCGTGCCACCATCACCACTTCACTGGCATCGACGATCTCGGCCAGATTCTCGATCGCCTCGGCGCGCTCGATCTTCGCCACCAGCGCGGCCTTGCTGCCATGCGCACGCGCGACCCGGCGCGCTTCGTGCATGTCTTCTGCATTGCGGCAGAACGACACCGCGATGAAATCCACGTTCATGCCTGCAGCGACTGCGATCAGTTCGCGATCTTTTTCAGTAATCGCGCCCAAGGACAAGCCGCCGCCCTGCTTGTTCAGCCCCTTGCGATTCGATAAATGACAGTCGTTGAGCACCGTGGTGACGATGCGTTCGCCTTCCACCGCGGTCACCTGCAACTGCACCACGCCGTCGTCCAGCAACAGCACGTCACCCGGCTTCACGTCGCCGGTCAATTCCAGATAACTAACACCGACTTGGGTTTCATCGCCGGGAGGTGCGTCGAGGCTGGCGACCAAGTCGAAGCGGTTGCCCGCCTTCAGTGCGACCTTGCCGTCGGCGAAGGTTTCAACGCGGATCTTCGGACCCGGCAGGTCGGCGAGGATGCCGATTTCGCGGCCGATCCTCAAAGCCATCGCGCGAACCGCTTCGCCGCGCGCCACCTGCGAGGAGGGATCACCGTGCGAGAAGTTCAAGCGGACCACGTCGACGCCGGCACGCAATAACGCCTCCAGCACCTCGGGCGGATCGGTGGCGGGCCCAAGGGTGGCCACGATGCGCGTGCGTCGCTGGTATGGGGCGATAGTGGCTTCAGTCATGTGCGCGCGGGTCATCTGCAAGTCCTGTTGCCCGCACGCTAGCACGCGGCGTGCACGTGACGACGCGCGCGCCGCATGAAAACGAACTCAGCCGGAGCGGGCTTCCAACGCCACGACCGCGGGCAACGCCTTGCCTTCCAAAAACTCAAGGAACGCGCCGCCGCCCGTGGAGATGTAGGAGACGTCGTCTTCGATGCCGTATTTGTCGACGGCGGCCAGGGTGTCGCCACCACCGGCGATCGAGAACGCATCGCTCGCCGCAATCGCGCGCGCCACCGCTTCGGTGCCATGGCCGAACGCATCGAACTCGAACACACCAACCGGCCCGTTCCAGACCACGGTGCCTGCCTTCGCAATCATCTCCGCATACAACGCCGAAGTCTGCGGGCCGATGTCCAGGATCATGTCGTCGTCGGTCACCGCATCGATGGCCTTGATCGTGGCCGGCGCGTCAGCAGCGAACGCTGGTGCTACCACTACATCGAGCGGCAGCGGGATGTCGGCACCCCGCGCCTCGGCATCGGCAATGATCTGGCAAGCGGTGTCCAGGAGATCCATTTCCACCAACGATTTGCCGACGCCATGGCCCATCGCTGCGATGAAAGTGTTGGCGATGCCACCGCCGACGATCAGCTGGTCTACCTTGTTCACCAGCGAGGACAGCAGTTCAAGCTTGGTGCTGACTTTTGATCCAGCGACAATCGCCAGCAGTGGCCGCGCGGGATGCTCCAGCGCCTTGGCCAGCGCATCCAGTTCGGCCATCAGCAGCGGACCACCCGCAGCCTGCTTCGCGAATTTTATGACGCCATGCGTGGACGCCTGCGCGCGATGCGCGGTCCCGAATGCATCCATGACGAAGACATCGCACAGTGCCGCGTACTGCTTCGACAGCACGTCATCATCGGATTTCTCGCCGACGTTCATGCGGCAATTTTCCAGCAACACCAATTGGCCCGGCGCCACGTCCACGCCATCCAGCCAATCCTCAACCAGCGGCACATCGCGACCCAGCAATTCACCCAAGCGCTTGGCGACAGGCGCCAGCGAATTCGCCTCGCTCCACTCGCCTTCCTTGGGTCGACCGAGATGCGACATCACCATGACCGCGGCACCTTGGGCGAGCGCCGCCTTGAGCGTGGGGATCGATGCGGTAAGGCGTTGGTCGGAGGTCACGCGACCTTCCGACACCGGTACGTTCAGGTCCTGGCGGATCAAGACGCGCTTGCCGGTCAGGTCGAGGTCGGTCATGCGGATGATGGGCATGTGCGGCTACTGAAATGGTGAGTGCGAAGTCACTATTGTCCCGGCCCGGGACTCGCCCCGCAAATCAGGCCGTCGACGCCATGCAATCACGCTGCGAACTGGTCACGCCCCGCCGCCTTTGCGCGGTAAAGCGCCTGGTCGGCCCGCTTGAGCATGTCTTCCGCTTCAACGTCACCGGGCTCGCGAGCCGCCACGCCGATACTCACCGTCATTCGACCTGGTGGAGAGGCCGCATGCACGATGTCCGCATCCCGCACCCGCCTGCACACGCGCTCGGCTACCAGCATCGCCTGCGCATGGGTGCTTCCCGGCAGGAACACGATGAACTCCTCACCACCTGGCCGCGCGAACACGTCGTCGGCATGCAACAGTGCACTGCGCACCGCTCCGGCGAACCGCCGCAATGCGCCATCGCCTTCGGCATGGCCATACAAGTCGTTGTAGCGTTTGAAGAAATCGATATCCAGTGCAAGCACCGCCAGTGGCGCCCCACTCTCACCGGACTGGCGCCATAGGCGCTCCCCGGCATCGATGAACCCACGGTAGTTGAGCGCGTTGGTGAGTGCATCGGTGCGGCTCAACAGATCCAGTTGCGCCACCGCTTGGTGTAGCGATTCCGTGCGCTCTGCGATGACGTGTTCTTGCTGGTCCAAGACTTCTTGTAGCTCCAGGTAAGCTGCGTTCATGCGTGCGCCCATCTCGCCGATACCCAACGCCAACGGCTGCAACTCCTCGGGTAACCGGGATGCGGCTTCAGGGGCAAGACGTCCACCCAATGCATAACCTTTCAGGCTCGCCAATAGATAACCAATGTTGTCATGCAGTAATCGCTTCTGCCGCCACACCGCCCATAGCACGCCCATCAAGGTGACGGCTAACAGCCCGGCCAGGAGCCCGACCCTCGACAACAGGGACGCAAGCAACTGCTGACGTGGAGTGACCAACGCCAAGACCCAGCCATTGCGCATCGCGACCACGCCCACGAAAGCCGGCTCATCCAGCGGCAAGAGATCCGTGCGAATCATCGACTCACCTCTGTTTGAAGCCGGCAACGCCGCGCGCCGGAGGGCAGCGCCGGACTTGCCCGTGCTGTCCAGAATCGTCCAGCGCAGACCCGGACCTGCGTAGACAACACGGTTGGCGCGATCCAACAGCAGCAGGGAAAAATTCCGCCGCCCAAGATTCTCGGCGGTCAGCCGCGCAATGCCCTCAACGGGAATGGAGGCCTGCAACACCGCTTCCACGCGACCGTCGCGCACGATCGGCGCGGCCACCGCGATCTGCGCGCCTTGGTCGAACAGCAGGCTGCGATGGACTCCCGAGATGACAGGCCTGCGCTCATTGAGCACGGTTTGGAACCACTCTTCGCTGCCCATCCCGGGGGGGTCGCTAGGCGGCACCCGGCCCCGCGTGTCCGCGGCGGCGAGGACGCGTCCTTGGGCATCCGTGTAGATGGCATAAAGCATGGCCGGATACGCCCGTAACAGGTCATCGAGGTGTTCGACCGGAATGACCTCGGTGCTGATTTCCTGTTCAGCCACCAACTGCACGCCGGCAAGTTGGGCATCCAGGTAATCGTCCATCGCGCTGGCATTGAGGCGTGCGTTGGCGTCCAAACGGACCACGATGGAATCGCGTTCGCCACGCCACTCGCTCGACAGCAGGGTCATACCGAACAGAAGCGCCGGCATCAGTGCTGCCGCAATCAGGCCCCATTTGAGGCGCTGGCGCAGACTCCAGCCAGTTTCAATCACATTCTGGGGATTCACTTTACTATCGTACGTCACCCCTCGTGATCGCTGGACTTCACGCGCCTCAGGAACCTCGACAGGGCGCAATTCGGGCCTGTGTTTATGGAGCGACGACCCGCACTACGGCACGCTCATGCTCGAAGTCGGCTTGGCTCCTTCTTCGCGAACGCCCACTTGGATAATCAAGACGGCGTCTTCTGCTGGCGCAGCAAGCTGGCGGCAAACCCCGCCACCACCATCGCACCCAGCACCAACAAGCCCCATAGAAGCCACGACTTCCAGTCACGTTGCGCAGCGGCAGGTTGCAACGCCTGCGTACCTGCCAACTCGGTCGGTGTGCCCAGCGTCGCCGTTGCAGGTTGCCAGTCTCCACCGCGTCGCGTGCGGATTGCATCGACGAGTTGCGGCAACGGCGCATCGGCACGCATGGCGCGCGCACTGCCTGCCACGAGTGCAAACGGCGGCTGTCCCTGGGCGAGGAAGACCATCACTTCGGGTTGATAGCCGAGGCGTAACACCGGCACGCCATTCACCGGCGCGCGCGATGACAATCGCCATTGGTGATCGCGCACGATGTCGCCAAGCGATTGCTCGGCCGAACGTTCACCGCCCTCGCCTGCGCCCACCTGGAACGCCACCCACGGACCCGCGCGTTGCTGCCACTGGCGGTCGTCGGCATCGCGACTCTCGAGCGTCCATTCGCCCGCGGCATTCGCGTCCAGCACCACATCGGCGCGTGAAATCGGGAAGCGCCCATCGAGGGTGAACTGGTAATACGTGCGCCCGCTTTCGACCACATCGCGCCCACGCAGCGCTTCCCATTGCCACGCCTGCTCGACGGCAGGCGCAGCCAGTTCTGCAGTCACGCCCGACAGCGGCAACACCGCATCAATCTGCAGTGATGACAGCCGCAGGTATTTCGCTTGCCCGTCGAGTGGAATCCTTCGCTGCTGCAGGCGCAGTCCATCGCGAGTCAGATCCAGCAATTGCGCGCGCGGCTGCAGGAGGCGCCAGTCGCGCAGGTTGTCGCTGCCTTCGACTTGATAGGCCACATCCAACGCACTTGCAGGTGACGGCCAGGACAGATGCAACGCCACGATGCGTGCATCCACTTGGCTGGCGTCGATCAACCACGCATTCGCAAATGGCTGCGTTGCTGCGCTGCCAGATTCACCGACCCGCGCCTCAACCCGACGCAAGCTGCCATCCGCGTCGCGCTCGCTGATCAAGGTGATGTCGCGGCCCGATACAGCCTGATCGCGCGGCAAAGGGAACCAAGGCAAATCGCGCCGCATGGAGGCCTGTGCCAATGGTTGTGCCGCCGAGAACAATGCCGCCGGCACCGCAGCGCCTGCCGCATTGCGCACATCGATGTCACGCAACGAAGGTAGCGTAGCGCTGCGGTAGACCTCGCGATCCAACACGACGCGGTACGCGCCGGCGTCCTGCGATTGCAGGGCGAGCGGCCATTGTCGGGCGTAGTCACCAGCATGTTGGCCGACTTGCGCCGAGGCAGCCAACGCAGGCAGTAGGGTCAACCAGAGCAAACGTTTCATGACGTTGTCTCCGCAGGTTCGCCTTCGACATGGGCGCGTGGTGGTGCGGGCGCGAAATAACCCACCAGCGTGCATAGCAGGCCGAACGCAATGAACGAACCGATCCCCAGCAGGTTACCCAGATGCTGGCGATCGACCAACACGAGTTTGGCCAGCACCACGCCCATCAAGACCGCGCCGGCCAGCCACAAAGCACGCTGGCCACGACGTGAACCGCCAATCCAGCCGGCCACGCCCAACACGCTCCACACGATGGTAAGACTGGTTTGCGCAAGGCTGCTCGACAGCAGCTCTTCATCCCATGGCATCGCGCCCCAATGGTGTACGCCACGCAAGGTGATGCAGGTCACCAGTGCGAATCCGGCTACCGACAAGACAGCGATCCGGCGACGCACCAGCAAGGCAGTCGCATGCGGCGACCACAGCCAACGCGCAAGCAAGGCCAGAGCCGCGAGTTGCACTAGGTCGAGTGGATTCAGCAGGGGCACCCATGGCAGCGGCGCGGTGGTGCCGGCCGCGAACAGCGCGCAAATCCAACCGAAGGCGATGATTGCGACATAGCTGCCAGCGAGCGCACCGCGACACGCATCGAAGCGCGTACCCAGCGGCATCGCCAGCCACGACCAGCGGAATTGCGCCACCGCCAATGCAGCGAGCCATGGCAGGCCCAGCAGCGCGATCTCCCAGCCTTGCGCCAAGCCAAAACGATCAGCAATCCACGCACCCAGCAGCGATGCCATCGTCGGCCACACCAGCCACCAGGTGAAC
>JBDSGA010000009.1:0-11461 GCA_039919235.1 Thermomonas sp.
GAGGCCTCCAATTTCGCAACGCCACTGGCATCCGCTACGGCGATCAAGCGCGGTGGTGGTTTGCGTGGCGTGACCCAGGTTGGCAACACGCGTTTCGACAGTACCGGCGTGCTGGGTGCAACCGATAATCCAAGCGGGATTCGCGTGCGTGCAGTGGCGCCTTCATGGGCAATGATTCCCGGCACGAGGAACCTCGCGACGGGTCGGCGTTGGCATTTCTTCTTTGGCTGGGCCTGGGTCATCAACGGCGTCGTTTACCTGCTGTGGTCGCTGGCCAGCCGCCATCTGCAACGGGACCTGACGATGCAGCGCCGCGACTGGCGCGAAGTCCCCAAGTCCATCGTCGATCACCTGCGTTTCCGTCACCCCACGGGCGAGGAAGCGGCGCGCTATAACCCGCTGCAGAAACTGGCTTATCTCGGTGTCATTTTCGGGCTGACGCCACTGATCATCCTGACCGGGCTGTCGATGTCGCCGCAGATGGATGGCGTGATGGGTGGCTTCATTCAACTGCTTGGCGGGCGTCAGTCGGCACGCACGTTGCATTTTATCGCCATGAGTTCGTTCGTGTTGTTCGCCATCGTGCATGTGCTGATGGTGGTGTACACCGGGCCGATCAACGAAATGCGCTCGATGATCACTGGCCGCTTCCGGATCCGTACGCGTGCCGCAAGATCATCCAACCGCGAGGAGGCTGGCAATGACTGACGAAAAGCAGGGTACGTTGCTGTTGCCACGCCGGCGCTTCCTGCGCATGGCTGCGGCAGGCGCGGGGATGGGATTGCTGGCCGGCTGCGATGCGCTGTCCCAGCGTGAGGGTTTCATCGACGTGTTGAGCGGCGCGGAGCCGGTCAACCAGCGCGTGCAACGGTTCCTGTCCGGCGACCGGCTGGTGCGCGAGTACCCGACCAGCATGATTTCGCCGAGTTTCCGCCCGAATGGTTCGACCAACCCGACCACACCGGAATATGTCGGTTTGTTGGCGGATGGATTCAAGGGTTTCAGGTTGCGCCTGCGCGGACTGGTTGATCGGCCTCTGGAACTCAGCCTGGATGCGTTGCGGGCGTTGCCGGCGCGCACGCAGGTGACGCGCCACGATTGCGTGGAAGGTTGGAGCGCCATTGGCCAATGGACAGGCGTACCACTCGCGCATTTGCTGGGGTTGGCGGGCGTGCAGGCATCGGCACGATATGTGGTGTTCCATTGCTTCGACGACATCCTCAATAACGGTGGCCGCTATTACGAAAGCGTCGACCTGCGTGACGCGCTGCATCCGCAGACGATCGCTGCCTACGCGCTCAACGGCTCGCCGTTGCCGGTGGCCAATGGCGCGCCACTGCGCATGCGCGTGGAGCGCAAGCTGGGTTACAAGCAATCCAAGTACGTGCACACGATCGAACTGGTCGACAGCTACGCGCGCATCGCCGGTGGCAAGGGCGGATTCTGGGAAGATCAGGGCTACGATTGGTACGGCGGGATCTGAACGCGCAGGCAGATCGGGTGGCGGCCTCAGTCGTATGCAACGTCCACGATCACGAAGGTGGTCGGGCCGGCCGGGAGTTCGACCTGCAGTTCATCGTCGATCCGTTTTTTCAGCAGCGCCCGCGCCATCGGTGAATCGATGCTGATGTGGCCAAGCGGGGCATCGGTTTCGTCGGGGCCGACGATGCGATACAGCAATTCCACGCCATCGCTGAGGCGCTCCAGCGTGACCTTGGCGCCGAAGAACACTGCGTCGCGATCGCTGGGTGGCGCAGCCACTACCCGCAAAGCTTCCAGCCGTTTGCTGAGATAGCGCACGCGCCGGTCGATGCCGCCCAGTTGTTTCTTGCGGTAGGTGTATTCGGCGTTTTCCGAGCGGTCGCCCTCGGCCGCCGCCGCGGCCAGTGCGCGCACCACTTCGGGCCGCTGCACGCGCCACAGGTTGTCGAGTTCCGTCTTCAGCCGTTCATGGCCAGCGCGGGTGATCAGCGCGGTGCTGGCCGGCGCCGGTGGACGCCACCTTCCCATGATCTTGACGCCTAGCGCTTGCCGCCGAAGATGCTGCCCATGATGCCGCGCAGGATCTGCCGACCGACCTGGCTGCCGACCGTGCGTGCGGTTTGCTTGGCCATGGTTTCCACCATTCCCTGACGGCGTTTGGTGCCGAACATGGCGTCCTTCATGGCCTGGCCAATCCCACCGCTATTGTCGGCAGTGGCCTGCGGGGTGGTACGGTCAGGCGCTGGTGTCTCGGCTTGGGCTGTATCAGCATGGCGCGCAGCCAGCATTTCAGAGGCCGATTCGCGATCGATCGGGCGGTCATACTTCGCGCCGACCGGGCTGCCGGCGCGGACCTGCGCACGTTCGGCATCGGTGATCGAGCCCATGCGGCAGCGCGGCGGCGCGATCATCGTGCGCTCCACCGGCATCGGCACGCCCTTGTCCAGCAACATCGACACCAAGGCCTCGCCGGTACCCAGTTGCGAGATCGCCTGGGCCACGTTCAGGGCCGGGTTTGGAACGAACGTTTCCGCCGCCGTCTTGACTGCCTTCTGGTCGCGCGGGGTGAACGCGCGCAGTGCGTGTTGCACGCGGTTGCCCAGCTGCCCAAGGATGTTGTCCGGCACGTCGTCCGGGAACTGCGAGCAGAAATACACGCCTACGCCCTTGGAGCGGATCAACCGCACCACCTGTTCGATGCGTTGCTGCAGGGCAGGCGGCGCGTCATCGAACAACAAATGCGCTTCGTCGAACACGAACACGAGTTTTGGCTTGTCCAGGTCGCCGACTTCCGGCAGGGTTTCGAACAGCTCCGACAGCAGCCACAACAGGAAGCTGGAATACAGGCGCGGCTTCAGGATCAGCTGGTCGGCAGCCAAAATACTGATCACGCCACGGCCGTCGGTGGTGGTGCGCATGAGGTCGACCAGCTCCAGCGCAGGCTCGGCGAAGAACGCATCGCCGCCTTGCTGCTCGATCTGCAGCAGTGCGCGTTGGATCGCGCCGATCGACTGCGTGCTGACCAAGCCATAGGTGGTCGAGATCTCCTTGCGGTTTTCGCCGACATGGCTCAGCAGCGCGCGCAGGTCCTTCAGGTCCAGCAACAGCCAACCGTTGTCATCGGCCAGCTTGAACACGATCTCCAGCACGCCTTCCTGGGTATCGTTGAGCTCCAGCATGCGACCCAGCAGGGTCGGGCCGATCTCGCTGACGGTGGTGCGCACCGGATGCCCGTGCTTGCCGTACAGGTCCCAGAAAATCGTGGGCGAGCCTTCATTCCGGTAATCGGTGATGCCCATCTCGGTGAGGCGCTGCTGCAGTTTGTCGTTCAGCGCGCCGGGCACCGCCAGCCCCGCCACGTCGCCTTTCACGTCGGCCACGAACACCGGCACGCCGATCCGGCTGAAGCCCTCGGCCAGCGTCATCAGGGTCACGGTCTTGCCGGTGCCGGTGGCGCCGGCCACCAACCCATGGCGGTTGCCGTACCTGGGCAGCAGGTTCACGTCGCCGCCTTCCGGGGTGGTGACGGCCTTGCCGACAAGGATTGGCGGAAGGGGTGCCTGGTCCATGGTGCCTCGTGTCTGGAGAATGGAGGATGCGAGCGCTCGATTCTATTCGGATGCAGCCTGTAGCGCCCGTTACGTGCGGCAGGTTGCCTCGGCTTCCGGCAGGCAGCTACCCTGCTGTTTCCCTCGTCGTCGGTTTTGCCATGTCTCTTCGTTTGTTTGCTGGTTTGTTTCCTGCCTCGGGCGCACTCTTCGCCACCTTGCTTGCCGCTATGGCTGTTGCGCCCCAAGCCCATGCACAGTCACGACGCGAGCAAGCGGCGATCGACGTGTTGCAGCAGCGCATGGATGCCGCGGAAAAACACTATCGGGAGGGGCTGCTGGCGGAGGACGACGCCTCTGCCGCCACCGCGACCAAGGCTGCGCTGGGTGACATGGAAGGCGGGGTGACGGCTTGCGCCAAACAGCGCGGATGCGACGTCAAGACCATGCTGGTGACCTACGAACGATTGCTCAAGGCGACTGCGCCTACAGCAGGTGATGGCTCGCTGGGTGAGGATTTCGATGATCCCATCGACGAAGGCGACCTGGCCGATGGCGCAGTCCCGAATGCGGCCAGTGCCTCGGCGCTGCTGGGTGAGGACGGCCAGCGCTTCGTGAAGATGGTGCAGTTCAACCCCGCCGTGCAGGCCGGCATCCGCCGCTGGCTGACCGACATGCGCCCGTCGCTGATGGATAGCTACGAGAACTACCGCTACATGCAGCACTTGATGTCGCCCGCGTTCAAGCGCCAGGGACTGCCGGAAGCGCTGCTGTTCGGGATCATGGCCAAGGAATCCAACGGCAAGGTGCATGTCGGTTCGCGTGCGGGCGCAGTCGGGCCGATGCAGTTCATGCCCGCCACCGGCAAGCGTTTCGGACTGGGCGACGACGGTACCGGTTTCGATACGCGTTATGACCCGAGGTCCGCAGCGGATGCCGCGGCGGCCTACCTCAGTGAGCGCATGCGTGGGCTCGACAACAGCATCGAACTGTCGCTGGCGGCCTACAACGGCGGCGAAGGGCGTGCCGCACGCGTGTTCCAGAGCACGGGCGGGCGCAACTTCTGGGATGCCGATGTCTACAATCAGTTCCCGGCGGAAACCAAGGACTACGTGCCGATGGTGATCGCGGCTGCGTGGCTGTACCTGCATCCGCGCGACTACGGCATCAGTTGGCCGCGTGTCAGCACGCGTCCTGCGGTCATCAAGCTGGCGCAGCCCACCTCGATCTATGAACTGGCGATTTGCCTCGGCAACAGTGGTTCGCGTGATGGCTACATGCGCGCGCTGCGCAATCTCAATCCGCGTTTCGAGGCGGACAGCTGGCTAGCGGCAGGCACCCTGTTGAATGCGACCGCACGCGTTTCCAGCCTGTACGACCGCTATTGCTTGCCGGGCAAGCAACGTGCGCAGCTTGCCAAGCAACTGGTGTCGAGCAATGTAAGGTCTGCGGTGGTCCAGATCGGACCGATGACGTCCACGAGTACACCCACGACGTCATCCGCGGCCGCGGTCGCGCCACCTATCCCCGCCAAGCCATCCAAGCCTGCAAAGCCGAAGAGCTACACAGTGAAACGCGGCGACACGCTGACTGACATCACTCGGAAGCTGAACTGTGAGGCGCGAAACCTGGCCCAGGTCAACAAGCTCAAGGCGCCGAAATACGCGATCCGCCCGGGCCAGACTCTCAGCCTTGCGGGTTGCAAGGACTAAGGCTGCCGCAGCCGGGATGCTGCTGTGTCAAGCGCGCAACGCCAGCCGCTGTCCCAGCCGCACCGGCATCTCGGACGTGAGCTCGGGGCTTAGTGCCACGACGCCCTTCGGCAGCAGCACAATGACCGTGCTGCCGTAATTGAAACGGGCCATCTCGGCGAAGCGTTCCAAGGTGATCGCTTGGCTGCGATAGTCCTTGACCGTGACGCAGTCGCCATACGCCGGGATCTCGATGCCGCTCCAGATGGTTTCCACGCCCGACACCAGCAACGCGCCAACCATGACCATCGCCATCGGCCCGAACTCCGTATCGAAGTGGCAGACCAAGCGCTCGTTGCGGGCAAACAGGCGCGGCACGTTACGCACGGCGTCCGGCCCGACCGAGAACAGGCGTCCGGGCACGTGCACGGTTTCGCGCAACGTGCCGGTCCACGGCATGTGCACGCGGTGGTAGTCGCGCGGCGACAAGTACACGGTGGCGAATATACCATCGGCAAAGGGCTCGGCGGCGGCTTCGTCGCCTAGCAATTCCGCGGCGGTGAAGGACTGGCCCTTGGCTTGGAAGATGCGGCCATCACCATTGCCCAGCGGGACGATGTCGCCGCATTGGCTGATGCGACCATCGGCTGGCATCAGCAACGCGGCGGGGTCGGGATCTGCCACACGCGCGCTCGGCTTGAGTGCACGGGTGAAGAACGCATTGAAGCTGGGATACGCGCGTGGGTCGGGCTCGGCGGCTTCTGACAGGTCCACGCCGAACTTGCGGGTGACGGTGTCGATCAGCCAACGGCTGGTCGCGGGACTGTCGGAATACGCCAGCGCGCGCGCCAATGACGACAGCAGCCGATGCGGGAGGATGTAAGTGAGGGTGGTCAGCAAGCTCATGGCGAGGCCTTGGTTAGCGCTATCAAGTCCGCGGCGATTGCCTTGGGATCGAACGGCGGCACGATGACGCCGGCCATGCGTGCCTGCGGATCCAGCACGATCATGGTCGCGCTGTGATCGATGCTGTAGTCGTCGGCGCGGCCGCTTGGGCCTGGCGCCTTCATGAACACCAGCGACATCGAACGCGCAAACGCTTCAAGTTCCGGTACCGGCGCAGTGGCGGCGAGCGAATCGGCATTGAACGCGTGCGCATAGTCACCGGAGATTTTTGGCGTGTCGCGGTCAGGATCGGCGGACACGAACAACACGCGGGGTCGGGTGCCCTCGGGCAATCCAGCCCATTGCTTTTGTGCGGTATTCAGGTGTGCCAGGGTGGTTGGGCACACATCCGGGCAATGGGTGAAACCGATGAAGACCACTGTCCAATGGCCATGGAGCTCCTCGCCAGTAAGCGAGGTGCCATCG
This sequence comes from Thermomonas sp., assembly GCA_039919235.1. Classification (GTDB taxonomy): domain Bacteria; phylum Pseudomonadota; class Gammaproteobacteria; order Xanthomonadales; family Xanthomonadaceae; genus Thermomonas. The sequence continues at coordinate 6,593 of JBDSGA010000009.1, forward strand.
GACTGCTGCAGCGAGAATGACGGCAGCACGCGCGGCGTCGGCAACAACGTGATGCTGCTGACCGGCGGCAGGGCCGATGCAGCGGTAGTTGCGGAATTCGACCCGAACAGGCCTTGCGCGGCCCACAACCCGCCGGCGGCGGCCAACGCGGCAATGATGAGCAGGGGCAACACACGTTTCGACATGGTGATCTGCGCCAGGTGGGGACAGGAACGGCGTCCATGATACCGACCCGCCCCCGCTATACTGCGCAGTCTGCCGTCACATCAACGCAAGCACTCACCATGTCCCAGGAATTGCAGACCATCATCGACCTGATCCGCTACGGCGGCAGCCGCTTCAATGCGGCTGGGTTGACCTTCGGGCATAGCTACGACAATGCACTGGACGAGGCCACTCAGCTGACCTTGCATGCCTTGCACCTGCCACACGATCTGTCGCCGGTGTACGGCAACGCGCGGGTCACCGAGGCGGAAAAGGAAGAGGTGCTCAGCCTGTTCCTGCGTCGCATAGAGGAACGTATTCCAGCCGCCTACCTGACGGGTGAGGCCTGGTTTGCCGGCCTCAGCTTCAAGTCTGATCCACGGGCATTGGTGCCACGCTCGCCGATCGCGGAATTGATCGAATGCGGTTTCCAACCGTGGCTCGGCGATCACGAGGTGCGTCGTGCGCTTGACCTGTGCACGGGTTCGGGCTGCATTGCGATTGCAATGGGCCACCACAATCCGGAATGGCAGGTCGACGGTATCGACATCAGCGATGACGCGCTGGCACTGGCCCACGATAACAAGCAGCGCCTGCATGCCGATAACGTGCGTCTGTTCAAGTCCGACTTGTTTGCTGGCCTGTCCGGCCAGCACTACGACCTGATCGTGACTAATCCGCCGTACGTCACCAATGACGAAACCGACGCGCTGCCGAGTGAATACGCACATGAGCCCGAACTGGGCCTGCGCGCGGGCAATGACGGACTGGACCTCGCGCTGCGAATCCTGCGTGATGCGCCGCTGCACCTTGACCGCGACGGCCTGCTGATCTGCGAAGTGGGCGAGGCCGAAGATGCACTGGTCAAGTTGCTGCCGGAACTGCCATTGGCCTGGGTCGAGTTCAAGGTCGGGCAGATGGGCATCTTCGTCGCCGAATGTAGCGATCTAGTTGCGCACAACGCGAAGATCACCCGTTTGGTCGATGCGCGTGAAAAAAAGACGCACGAAACAGCGACCGGTTCCGGGTTGTTCTGATCGTTGAATACTTTCGGCCACTTGTTACGGGTCACCACATTCGGCGAATCGCATGGACCGGTGATCGGTTGCGTGATTGACGGTTGTCCGCCAGGCCTTGCGATTGCGCCGGAAGAGTTCGCACATGACTTGGCGCGCCGTGCGACGGGGACTTCGCGGCATACCTCGCAACGGCATGAGGCCGACGAAGTCGAAATTCTTTCCGGTGTGTACGAAGGCGTTACCACAGGTACCCCGATTGCCTTGCTGATCCGCAATACCGATGCGCGCAGCAAGGACTACAGCAAGATTACCGAACAGTTCCGCCCCGGTCATGCCGACTACACCTACCTGCACAAATATGGTTTGCGCGATCCGCGCGGCGGCGGCCGTTCGTCCGCACGCGAAACCACGATGCGTGTTGCCGCGGGGGTGATCGCGAAGAAATGGCTTGCACAGCGTTACGGCGTGCAGGTGCGCGGCCATGTGGCGCAGATCGGCGAGGTGGTGCCGCGCGGGCACGACTGGAGCGCGGTCGAAACCAATCCATTCTTCTGGCCAGATGCCACGCAGGTGGCGGAGCTCGAGACGTACATGGACGCATTGCGCAAATCCGGCGATTCGGTCGGCGCGAAGCTGGTCGCAGTCGCCGATGGCGTGCCGCCAGGTTGGGGCGAACCGATCTACGGCAAGCTCGATGCTGAACTCGCGGCGGCGATGATGTCGATCAACGCAGTCAAGGGCGTGGAGATCGGTAGTGGATTCGCCAGCGTGGCGCAGAAGGGCAGTGCGCATCGCGACCAGATGACGCCTGATGGCTTCCAGTCCAATCATGCTGGTGGCGTGCTGGGCGGGATTTCCAGCGGCCAGCAGATCGTGGTATCGGTGGCGTTCAAGCCGACATCGAGCCTGCGCTTGCCAGTGGATGGCGTGGATATCCATGGTGATCTCGCGGAGATCGTCACCACCGGTCGCCACGATCCGTGCGTCGGCTTGCGCGCAACCCCAATTTGCGAAGCGATGCTGGCACTGGTGCTGATGGACCAGGCGCTGCGCCATCGCGCGCAATGTGGCGATGTAGGCGAGGTGTCGCCGCGTATCCCATCGCAATGTCCGAAAAGCGCGCCGAAGTGACACATTGCGTGCGACGGTGAGAGCGTCGGGTGGCTCGGGTAGCGGCATTTTGAGCCGCGGAGCGAACGCCCGGCGGTAGCCACCGTCGCTTCTCCCGAAGTCGCGTTATCAGCATCCAACCAAGGACGTCATGAGCAATTCCAGTCAGTACAAGGTCGCAGTCGTGGGTGCCACCGGCGCGGTTGGCGAAGTGATGCTGTCGATCCTGCACGAGCGTGGATTCCCGGCCAGCGAAGTGTTCGCACTGGCCAGCGCGCGTTCTGCCGGGGGCAAGGTGAAGTTCGGTAATCACGACATCGTTGTCCACGACCTGGCCAATTTCAATCCCGCCGATATCGACATCGCTTTGTTTTCAGCGGGTAGTTCAGTGTCGAAGGAATACGCGCCGAAATTCGCTGCCGCGGATGCGGTGGTGATTGACAATTCGTCGGCATTCCGCAATGACGACGACGTGCCGCTGGTGGTCAGTGAGGTCAATCCCGAAGCAGCGCGCGAGCGCCCGCGCGGTATCATCGCGAACCCCAACTGTTCGACCATGCAGCTGATGGTCGCGCTCAAACCGCTGCACGACGCGGCGAAGCTCGAGCGTATCAACATCGCCACCTATCAGTCGGTATCGGGCACCGGGCAGAAAGCGCTGGAAGAACTCGGCAGGCAGACCGCAAACCTGCTGGCCTTCAGGGAAGCCGAGCCCGAGGTTTATCCGGTGCAGATTGCCTTCAACGTGATCCCGCATGGCGGTGATTTCACCGACAACGGCTACACCACCGAAGAAATGAAGCTGGTCTGGGAGACCCGCAAGATTCTGGGTGACGACAGCATCATGGTGAATGCGACCGTCGTTCGGGTGCCAGTGTTCTATGGCCATTCTGAAGCGGTGGCGATCGAAACCCGCGACAAGTTGACTGCCGCGCATGCGCGCGAATTGCTGGAAGCAGCGCCAGGCATTGAAGTGGTTGATGAGCTGCGCGATGGTGGTTATCCAACGCCGGTCACGCACGCTTCCGGCAAGGATCCGGTATACGTGGGCCGGATTCGCGAAGATATTTCGCATCCGCATGGCCTCAATCTCTGGGTGGTGTCTGACAACATCCGCAAGGGTGCCGCACTGAACGCCGTGCAGATTGCCGAGGTACTTGTTGCGGATGGCTTGCCGGCGAAGGCCGCACACGGCTAGAGTCGCGGCGGATACAGGGGTCGAGCAGCAGGGGAAAGCACGTGATCAAGGCACTACGCATCGCGATTGTTACGGGACTGCTGCTTGCGGCAGGCAACGCGCTTGCGTTGGGCTTGGGGCAGATCGAAGTCAAGTCGCGGATCAACCAGCCCTTGCTGGCGGAAATTCCGATCATTTCCACCACGCCTGGTGAACTGCAGGCGCTGCAGGCACGCCTGGCGTCGCCTGAGACCTTCCGCAGGGTAGGGTTGCAGCCGCCGCAGGGCATTGCTGCCGACTTGCGCTTCAGTTTGGGCAACGATGCACGCGGGCGTCCGGTCATCCGGGTGACCACGGTGGCGCCGGTTAATCAGGCGGTACTGAACTTCCTGATCGAGGTGGACTGGGGCCAAGGTCGCTTGGTACGTGAGTATTCGGCCTTAGTCGATGCGCCGCGCACCGCCAGCGCGCCGTTGCAGCCTGCCATCAGCGCACCGGTCATCGCAGCGCCGAACGTGGTGCAACGGCCAGTGGCGCCGGCGCCGGTCCTCGCGCCAGCTGCGCCGACGCCTGCTGCGTCGGTGGAACCCCGCGTCGCAACCACGCCACCTGCGTCTGTTGCCGCGCCAATGCCGGTTGCCCAACCTGCGGCAGAGCCGGCTCCCGCGTCCAGCGTAATCGCGCCGCAGCCGCTTCGACCCGTGGCTGCGCCCGCGCCCGCAAGCGACCTCGTTGAAGCGGTGCCTGCGCCGTCAGTTGCCAGGTCGCCCTCGCAATATGGCCCGGTAAAAGCCGGGGAATCGTTGTCGAAGATCGCCAGCGAGTTGGGCGAGGTGGGTGCTTACAACCTCAATCAAACCATGTTGGCCTTGTTGCGCGCCAATCCAGACGCGTTCCTCAACGACAACATCAACCTGCTTCGGCAAGGTGCAGTCCTGCGCGTGCCGGACGGTGGCGATCGCGGCAGTATCAGTGCTGACGAAGCACAGTTGGTGGTGCGTGAGCAGATGCAGCAATGGCGCCAGGCCCGGCGACCGGTCTTGCAGCCCGAGGTCGCGGCTGCAGGTACTGTGGCGCCCAAGCGCAGTGTCTCGCCTGCCAAGCCAGCGGTGGCCAAGCCGGTTCCGGACAAAGCTGCCGTTGCCAAGCCAACCGCCGACAAGCCCGTAGCATCAAAGCCAGTGGCGGCCAGGCCAGCTGCCACTGCAAAACCCGCAACGACGGCACAACAAGCACAGGCACGGCTGGAAATCGTGCCGGCGGCAGTCGCCGGCAAGGCCACCGGTACACGATCCGGCACCAATGCCGGAGGCGAGGGCACCATGCTCCAACAGCAATTGCAGCAACGCGATGAAGATT
>JBDSGA010000010.1:0-11212 GCA_039919235.1 Thermomonas sp.
CGACAAGCAACGCCTGCTGGCGATGACACCGAGCACTTACACCGGCTTGGCTGAACAACTGGCAAAGGACATCTGATGACAAGACGCTCAACTGACTTGATCGAGATCGATGCCCGCAAAGGCCCCGCGCCGCTGGGCATGTCGCCCGCAGTGTTCCTGCGCGACTACTGGCAGAAAAAGCCACTGCTGATCCGCAACGCATTCCCCGACTTCGTCTCGCCGCTCGAACCCGAGGATCTCGCCGGGCTGGCCTGCGAGGATGGCGTGCTCGCGCGCTTGATCGAACACGACAAGTCTGCCGACAACTGGCACGTTCGGCACGGGCCATTCGCCGAGAGCGATTTCCCCAGCCTGCCCGACCACGACTGGACGTTGTTAATCCAGGACATGGACAAGTGGGATACCGATATCCGCGGCCTGCTTGAGCAATTCAAGTTCCTGCCACGTTGGCGGATCGATGATGTGATGGTCAGCTTCGCTGCGACCGGCGGTTCGGTGGGCGCACACGTGGATCAGTACGACGTGTTCCTGCTGCAGGCGCAAGGCCAGCGCCATTGGCAGATCGATGCATCGACATCTCTTGGCAAGGGCGATCCACCGCTTGAATTCCGCGATGACGTCGAACTCAAGTTGCTGCGCGAATTCAATCCGACCCACGACTGGGTGCTGCAACCGGGCGACATGCTCTATCTGCCGCCGGGCGTGCCGCACCACGGCGTGGCGGTAGATGCCTGCCTGACCTTCTCGGTCGGCATGCGTGCGCCTTCGGCGGCGGAGTTGCTAGGCGATTTCGTAGACAGCCTGGCCGCTGATGCGCCCGAGAGCCTGCGTCTCACCGATGCAAACCTGACCCCCACCAGCGATCCGTTCGAAATCGACGCGGACGCGATGACCCGCGTGGTCGAAGCCCTGAACCTGCTGCGCATGCGCGACCCGGATCGGCTTGGCGACTGGTTTGGTAGCTTCATCACTACCTATCGCACGGCCGTCGAACCTACCGGGGACGACGAGCTGCGAGCGCGCATCGAGATCGAATGGGATCTCGCTCATGGCGCCAGCCTGTTGCGGCACCCCTGGTCGCGCATGGCGTGGCGCAAGGCCAGCAAGGACGCGCGCATGTATGCCGGGGGGCAGGTTCACGGAATGGGCATGCGAGATGCCCGCACACTTGCTGCAGCAGACGCCATCGACGGGCCGACCTATGAGCGCCTTGGCCCGCGCGGGCGCGATGCCGTGTTCGCCCTGCTGGAAGCGGGCCACTACCGGCTGCAACAGGACGAACCGGAGTGAGCCAGGCCGATCCACTACTGCAGCCGTTCCGGATTGAACGGGTCGAGTTCCAGCAGGCGCTCGCCGAATTGCGTGCAGTACGCGATGAAGTGTTCGTAGACGAACAACACGTACCGGTCGAACTGGAACATGACGCACTCGATCCGCTTAGCACCCATGTCATGGCCCGCTTGCTGGACGGCACGCCGATTGGCACGGGCCGGCTGACCCCGGAACGCCACATCGGGCGAATGGCAGTGCGTGCGCCGTGGCGAGGACGCGGCGTCGGCGATGCGCTGCTGTTGGCACTCGTCGAACAAGTGCGGCTGCACGGTTGGCCGGACGTGCACTTGAATGCGCAAGCCACAGCGATTGGTTTCTACGAACGCCACGGCTTCCGGCCTGAAGGCAAACGCTTCATGGAAGCCGGCATCGAGCATCAGGCCATGCGCCGCGCACTGGAAGGACCGCGCGCGATCGAGCGCCGCCAGGATGCTGTCGATACGACCACCAGCATCATCCAAGGCGCGCGTCGAATCTTGCTGATCCGAAGCTTTGTACTGGATCCCGGCCTGTTCGATACGCCCGTCGTCATGCAGGCGTTGCGCGGCTTCGCCACCACCGGCCGCGGCAATGAAGTCCGCATCCTGCTGCACGACGCCGCCACTCCGCAGCGCAACCAGGCGCCGATGCTCAGCTTGGCCCAGCGCCTGCCAAGTGTCTTCCTGTTCCGCGAACTCGACGATCCCGTGGACCGCACCGACCCGGCCGCATGGATTGCCAGTGATGCCGGCGGCTATTACCTGCGAGCGCTTGGCGACCGCATTAAAGGCGAAGCCGAACTGCACGCATCTGCCAAGTGCCGGCAATTGCGCGCCAGCCACGACCAAGCTTGGGAACGCGCTCGACCGGTCAGCGAATACCGCACACTGGGCTTGTAGTCAGCTTCGGTGGTGCAGTGCGCAAGCGCCTGCGGCTATAATTCGGGTTCTTTCTCACGCCCATTCAGCGGGCACCGGCAGGAATGCAAATTCCAGTCGGATCAACCACTTAATCAAAAGGCCGCCTCCCACGCCATGGTGGACAGTCTCCTGAAGCAGTTTGCCCAGTCCTCGCAACTCGGGACGAATGCCGCCTATGTCGAAGGCCTGTACGAGCAGTACCTGGTGGCGCCCGACAGTGTCGGGGACAAGTGGAAACAGTATTTCGATGCCCTCAAGGGTCGCGAAGCTGGCGACGTGCCGCACTCGGCCGTCATCGCGCAGATCGCGATCGCCGGCCGCGATGCCGCACGCGGAGCATTGGCCAGCACGCCTTCAGCGGGCGACGAACGCGAACGCGGCGTCGGCAAGCTGATCACTGCGTATCGGTCACGCGGCCACTTGGCTGCAAATCTCGATCCGCTGCAGATGGCGGTCAAGCCGGACGCACCCGATCTGGCGCTTGGCTTCCATCGCCTTTCGGACAGCGACGCCAACGTCGAATTCAGCACCGGCGGTGTCGCCGGCCGCGAGCGCATGAAGCTGGGCGCCCTGCTCACCCTGCTCAAGGCGACCTACACCGGCAGTATTGGTGCTGAGTTCATGCACATCACCGACGCCGAACAGCGCCGCTGGGTGTACGAGCGCCTCGAGACCGCCGCAAGCAACTATGGTCGCAGCGCCGATGACAAGCGCCGCATCCTCGAAAGGCTCACTGCGGCCGAAGGCCTGGAACGCTACCTGCACACCAAGTACGTCGGCCAGAAGCGTTTCTCGCTGGAAGGTGGCGATAGCTTGATCCCGTTGCTCGACGTAGTCATCCGACGCGGCGGCCAGGATGGCGTCAAGGACGTGGTGTTGGGCATGGCCCATCGCGGTCGCTTGAATGTGTTGATCAACACCTTGGGCAAGTCGCCGCGCAAATTATTCGATGAGTTCGAAGGCAAGTTCGACCACGCCGACGACGACGGCCGCGCGCATACCGGCGACGTGAAATACCACATGGGCTTTTCTGCCGACCTCGCCACGCCGGGTGGGCCGGTGCACCTGGCGTTGGCATTCAATCCGTCGCACCTGGAAATCGTTGACCCGGTGGTGACCGGTAGCGTGCGCTCACGCCAACTGCGTCGTGGCGATACCCAGCGCAAGATCGTGTTGCCGATCCTCATGCATGGCGACGCTGCTTTCGCGGGCCAGGGCGTGGTCATGGAACTCTTCCAGATGTCGCAGGCACGCGGCTTCGCGGTCGGCGGCACCTTGCACGTGGTGATCAATAATCAAGTTGGCTTCACCACCAGTGCTGCCGAGGATGCGCGTTCTACCCTGTATTGCACCGACGTCGCCAAGATGGTGGGCGCGCCGATCCTGCACGTGAATGGTGATGACCCGGAGGCCGTGGCCTTCGTCGCCGAGATGGCGTTCGATTTCCGCCAGCGCTTCGGCAAGGACGTGGTTATCGACCTGGTCTGCTATCGCCGCCACGGCCACAACGAGGCCGATGAACCAGCGGCGACCCAGCCGCTGATGTACCAGAAGATCCGCGCGATGAAGACCACGCGCGAACTTTACTCCGCGCGTCTCGCCGCTGAAGGCAGCGTGCCCGAGACCGAGGCAAAGGACCTCGTCGATAAATATCGCGACAAGCTGGATGCCGGTGAAGTCACCACTGAGTTGGTGCCTCCGAAGGTCGATGAGTTCACGGTCGACTGGAGTCCTTACCTAGCCGGAATGCTGTCCGACAAAACAGATACCACGGTCGAGCGCAAGACACTCGATGCGCTGGCGACATCGATCAACACGATTCCGGACACGGTCAAGCTCCACCCGCGCGTCGCCAAGATTTACGAGGATCGCCGCAAGATGATGGCGGGCGAACAAGCGGGCGACTGGGGCTTCGCCGAGAACCTCGCTTACGCCACGCTCGTGAATGAAGGCTACCGCCTGCGCCTGGTCGGCCAGGACTGTGGACGCGGCACGTTCTTCCATCGCCACGCGATCCTGCACGATCAGAACACCGACGATTTCTACCTGCCGTTGCGTGAACTGGTCGAGGACAAGCAGGACGTGACCATCATCGACTCGCTGCTGAGCGAGGAAGCGGTGATGGCATTCGAATACGGCTATTCCACCGCTGACCCGATGACCCTGGATATCTGGGAAGGCCAGTTCGGCGATTTTGCCAACGGTGCCCAAGTTGTCATCGACCAGTTCCTGTCGTCCGGCGAAGCCAAGTGGAATCGCTTGTGCGGTCTCGCGCTGTTCCTGCCGCATGGCTACGAAGGGCAAGGCCCGGAACACAGTTCGGCGCGTCTGGAGCGCTTCCTGCAACTGTGCGCGAAGGACAACATGATGGTCTGCGTTCCGACCACGCCGGCGCAGGACTTCCACATGATCCGCCGGCAGATGCGCATGAGTACGCGCAAGCCGCTGGTGGTGATGACCCCGAAATCGCTACTGCGCCACAAGCTGGCGGTGTCCACCTTGGACGACCTTGCCAACGGCACGTTCCAGCGCTTGATCCCGGATACCACCTCCAGCTCGAAGAAAGTGCGCCGCGTCGTGCTGTGCTCGGGCAAAGTCTATTACGACCTGTTCGAGGAAGCGCAGAAGCAAGGCATCAAGGACGTGGCCGTGGTGCGCGTGGAGCAGCTCTACCCGTTCCCTCGCGAACAGCTGGTTGCCGAGTTGAAGCGCCACGCGTCGGCCAAGGAAGTGATGTGGTGCCAGGAAGAGCCGCAAAATCAGGGTGCGTGGTACCAGATCCAGCACCATCTGCGCGCTTGCCTGCAACCTAGCCAAGTGCTGGACTACGCCGGCCGCGCACGCTCGCCCTCGCCCGCCGCTGGGCACATGGCCGAACATGTTGCCGAGCAGGCTGCACTGGTTGCCGATGCCCTCGTCAATCCGCTTGACGGCGACCACGTCGCTGAATGATCCAGACGCCTGCACACCCGCCCCACACACGCATACCTGATTAGGACGCCACCATGGTCATTGAAGTCAAAGTTCCGGTTCTCCCGGAATCCGTTTCCGACGCCACCATTGCCAGCTGGCACAAGAAGGCCGGCGACGCGGTCAAGCGCGACGAGAACCTGCTGGACCTGGAAACCGACAAGGTGGTGCTGGAAGTGCCCTCGCCGGTCGACGGCGTGCTCAAGGAAATCAGGTTCGCGGAAGGTGCGACCGTAACCAGCCAGCAGGTCATCGCGGTGATCGAGGAAGGCGCAGTCGCTGCGGCTGCACCTGCCCCGCAGGAAGTCGCGCCCGCAGCAAAGGCCGCGGCGCCTGCTGCGTCCGCCCCCGCGCCTGCCAAAGCTGCTGCGCCCTCGCCAGCAGGCAACGACAACCTGCCGCCTGGTGCACGTTTCGCCGCTGACACATCGGGCGTGGATGCATCGAAGGTTGAAGGCACTGGCCGTCGTGGCGCGGTGACCAAGGAAGACATCGTCAACTACGCCAGCGGCAAGACCCCGGGCATCAGTGGTGGCGCACGCCCGGAAGAGCGCGTGCCGATGACCCGCATGCGCAAGCGCATCGCCGAACGCCTGATGCAGTCGAAGAACTCCATTGCGATGCTGACTTCGTTCAACGAAGTCAACCTGGCCAACGTCATGGCCATGCGCAAGGCCCTCGGCGACCAGTTCCAGAAGGATTACGGGATCAAGCTCGGCTTCATGAGCTTCTTCGCCAAGGCCGCCGCCAATGCGCTGCAGCGCCACCCGGCGGTGAATGCCTCGGTCGATGGCGATGACGTGATCTATCACGGTTACGCCGACATCAGTATTGCGGTCTCCACCGACAAGGGCCTGGTCACGCCGGTGCTGCGCAATGTCGAACGCATGGGTTTTGCCGAGATCGAGCAAGCCATTGCCGGCTACGCCACGGCAGCGCGCGAGGGCGGACTGAAGCTTGAGGACCTGCAGGGTGGCACCTTTACCATTACCAACGGCGGCACCTTCGGTTCGCTGCTGTCCACCCCGATCGTCAACCCGCCGCAGTCCGCGATCCTGGGCATGCACACCATCAAGGAACGGCCCATCGTCGAAAACGGCCAGGTAATCGCCGCGCCGATGATGTACATCGCGCTGAGCTATGACCACCGCGTCATCGATGGCAAGGACGCGGTGCTGTTCCTGGTCGACATCAAAAATCAGCTTGAGAACCCGCACCGGATGCTGCTCGGCATGTGATCCGGCGAGGCCTCGTTTTGCGGGGCTTCCTGTTTGACTCCAAGGAAACGAACCATGAGCGCAACCCAGAACTTCGACGTCGTCGTCATTGGCGGCGGCCCGGCCGGCTACCACGCAGCCATCCGCGCAGCGCAGTTGGGCTTGAAGGTCGCCTGCATCGATGCCGGATTGGGCAAGGACGGCAAGCCCGCACTCGGCGGCACATGCCTGCGCGTGGGCTGCATCCCGTCCAAGGCACTGCTCGATTCCAGCCGCCAGTTCTGGAACATGGGCCACCTCTTCGACCAGCACGGCATCAGCTTTGAAAAGCCGGCGATGGACGTGAAGAAAATGGTCGGCCGCAAGGACGCTATCGTGAAGCAGTTCACCGGCGGCATTGCGGCACTGTTCAAGGCGAACAAGATCACCGCGTTTTACGGCTTCGGCCAGTTGCAGCCCGGCAATGTCGTCAACGTCAAGCTACAGGACGGCAGCGAGCTCTCGCTGCATGGCACCAACGTCATCATCGCGGCCGGTTCGGATTCAATCGAACTGCCATTCGCGAAGTTCGGTGAACACATCGTGGACAACGTCGGCGCGCTGGATTTCGAAGCAACGCCCAAGCGCCTCGGCGTGATTGGTGCAGGTGTTATCGGCCTGGAACTTGGGAGCGTGTGGAATCGTCTCGGTTCGGAGGTCACCATCCTGGAAGGCCTGCCGAATTTCCTCGCCGCGGCCGACGCTGAAGTCGCCAAGGTCGCTGCGCGCGAATTCAAGAAGCAGGGACTGGACATCAAACTTGGCTGCAAGGTCAGCGCTGCCGAGGTCAAGCCCGACGGCGTGCATGTGACCTACAACGATGGCAAGGCTGACCAGGAACTGGTGGTCGACAAACTGCTGGTGGCCGTGGGTCGCCGCGCCGCGACCAAGGGTCTGTTGGCCGATGGAACCGGCGTCAAGCTCACAGACCGCGGCATGATCGAAGTTGATGAGCACTGCCATACCGGCGTCGATGGCGTGTGGGCAGTCGGCGACTGCGTGCGTGGGCCAATGCTGGCGCACAAGGGATTCGAGGAAGGTATTGCGGTGGCCGAACTGATCGCCGGCCTGCCCGGCCACGTCAACTTAGACACCATTCCGTGGGTGATCTATACCGAGCCGGAAATTGCATGGGTCGGCAAGACCGAAGAGCAGCTCAAGGCTGAAGGCATCCCCTACAAGGCGGGCAGCTTCCCGTTCGCGGCCGTCGGTCGCGCGGTGGCGATGGCCGAACCAGCTGGCTTCGTCAAAGTGCTGGCACATGCCGAGACCGATACGGTGCTGGGCATGCACTTGATAGGCGCGAATGTCTCCGAACTCGTGCACGAAGGCGTGCTGACCATGGAGTTCAAGGGCAGTGCCGACGACCTCGCCCGGATCTGCCACGCGCATCCGAGCCTGTCCGAAGCCGTGCACGATGCAGCAATGGCAGTACACAAACGGGCGATCCATAAGGCCAACTGATTGGCCATGGACGCCACTCGAGCGGCGCGCCACTGGCGCGCCGTTTTCGTTGGAGGCGGAGGATAATCGCGCAATGAACCTGCAGTTTCTGATCAAACTTGCCATCACGGTCGCACTGGTGCTGACTGCATCGATGCTCTCCAAGCGGCCCGGCTTCCTTGGCGCGCTTGTTGCAGCCTTGCCCGTCACCTCGTTACTGGTGCTGGGCTGGTTGTACATGGATACGCATGACGCGCAGCGGGTGGCCACGATGTCGATGGACATCTTCTGGTTCGTGCTCGGCGGCTTGGCCTTCTTCCCGGTACTGAGCTTCTCGCTCAGACAGGGTTGGCAACCGTGGCTGTGTTTCCTGTTGGCTGGCCTGGCGGCATTCGCCGGCATGAGCGCCGCACAATCCCTGCTCGCGCACATCAAGGCTCCTGCATGAAGTCCCTATGCGTCTACTGCGGTTCAAATACCGGCAATAACCCCCTCTATGCCGCGCAAGCGCGGTTACTGGGTGAACGCCTCGCGGCCGATGGCATCGCGTTGGTCTATGGCGGTGGCAACGTCGGGCTGATGGGTATCGTCGCCGATGCCGTGCTTGCGGGCGGCGGCGAAGTGATCGGCGTCATCCCGCAGCAACTGGTGGACTGGGAGGTTGCGCATCGCGGCGTGAGCCGGCTCGAAATCGTCGACTCGATGCACACGCGAAAGGCGCGCATGTTCGAGCTTGCCGATGGTTTCGTCGCCCTGCCCGGCGGCTTCGGTACGCTGGACGAAATGTTTGAAATGCTGACGTGGCGCCAGCTTGGTCTCGGCAAGAAACCATGCGCCTTCCTTGATGTCGCTGGCTTCTGGCAGCCATTGATGACGATGCTGGACACCATGGTGAGCGAGCGCTTCTTGCATGCCGAACAGCGCCAGGACCTGTGGCATGGTGACGATATCAACGCTCTGCTCGAATGGATGCAGGCCTACGTGCCCGCACAGGCCGACAAATGGCTGGACGAGAAGCGTCGCAGCCAACTCAAGCTGACACCGGAGGATGTATGAGCGTGCCATCCAGCTTCCGCGCGTTCCGTATCCATGATGATGCAGACGGGTATCGAAGTGGCATCGAAACGGTGTCGCTTGACGATTTGAATCCGGGCGAAGTGGTCATCAAGACCGCGTATTCGTCGGTCAACTTCAAGGATGCGCTGGCCGGCACCGGGCAAGGCAAGATCCTGCGCCGCTTCCCGTTGATCGGCGGGATTGATGTTGCTGGCCATGTGTTGCAATCAACGAATCCTGGGTTCAAGGAAGGCGATGCCGTCCTGGTCACCGGCAGCGGGCTTTCAGAAACACGCGACGGCGGCTACAGCGAGGTTGCGCGCCTCGACGCACGTTGGGTCATTCCGCTGCCCGCCGGCTTGAGCCTGCGCGAATCGATGATTTTGGGCACTGCCGGCTTCACCGCGGGCCTAGCGTTGTTGCGCATGGTCGAGAACCGGCAAACACCTGATCTTGGGCCTCTCGCAGTCACCGGCGCGACGGGCGGCGTGGGTTCGCTGGCCGTCGCCATTTTCAGCAAAGCCGGCTTCAGGGTGCATGCGATCAGCGGCAAGCCGGAGCACGCAGCCTATCTCAAATCACTCGGGGCCGAAGAAGTGCTCCCACGCGAGGCGTTGGCCACGACACGGCCCATGGAAACCGCGCGCTTTGGCGGCGGCCTGGACAACGTCGGCGGGCCGATGCTCACCAGCCTGCTTGCGCAAACGGCGCCTTACGGCAACGTGGCCAGTGCAGGATTGGCGGCGTCGGCCAGCCTCGATGCAACGGTCATGCCTTTCATCATCCGCGGCGTCTCGCTGTTGGGAATTGCATCCGCCGGTACCGCACGCGACATTCGCGACGAGGTTTGGCGGCGTCTGGCCAGCGACTGGAAGCCCGCCACGCTCGACGCAATCTGCACGCGGGAGGTCCACATGGAGGGGCTACCCGAGGTGTTTACGACCATGCTGGCCGGCGGATCGCAAGGTCGCACGGTGGTCTGCATCCAATAAACACGAAGCGCCGCTTGCGGGCGCCGTCACGCCCGCTACAATCGACGCGCAACCACGGGGAACTTGTAAATGGCACGCATCCTGATCGTCGATGATTCGCCCTCACAATTGATGGGCATCCGCCGCATCGTCGAGAAACTCGGCCATGACGCACTGACTGCGGAGGATGGCGCGGCCGGGGTGGAAGCGGCCAAGCGCGAAATCCCCGACCTGATCCTGATGGACGTGGTGATGCCGAACCTCAACGGTTTCCAGGCCACTCGCTCCATTACCCGCGAAGCCACCACCAAGCACATCCCGGTCATCCTGGTCACCACCAAGGACCAGGACACCGACCGTGTGTGGGGCATGCGCCAAGGCGCCAAGGCCTACATCACCAAACCTTTCAGCGAGTCGGAATTGTCCGAGCTGATCGCGGAATACCTTAGCGGCGGCCCAAGCGCCGCCTGATCATCCGTGACGTAGTGGGCTAGCTGCGCCGCCAGTTGCTTCCAAACGCATCGCGCATCTGCACGTAGGCCTCGCGCTGGGCATCGTCCTGCGCGCGAGGCGCCAGGATTTCCAGTTCCACGATCTGGTCGCCATCGGTTCCTGCCGCCCCAGCTGGCAGTCCGCGTCCGCGCAGCCGCAGCTTGCGACCAGACTCCGAATCAGCCGGGATCTTCAATTCCACGGGGCCACCCAGCGTTGGCACGCTGATGGTGGCACCCAAGGCTGCTTCCCACGGCGCGACCGGCAGCACATGGATGATGTTGCGGCCGTCCACTTCGAATTGCGGATGCGCGGCGTATTCGATTTCCAGCAGCAGGTCACCGCCCCCATTGCCCTGCCGCGCCAGGCGGATCGATTGGCCCGGCTTGATGCCCTTGGGTACGCCGACGTCCAGGGTGCGTCCGTTCACGCCGATGCGCACGCTGCCGCCGTTGTAGATCGACTCCAGTGGCACTGCGAGCTTGGCGCGGGTAATGCCACCGCCAGCCGCACCCCGTGCCTGCGGGCCACGCGGCCCTGCACCGGCAGCCTGGCGGCCGAACATGCTTTCGAAGAAATCACTGAAGCCGCCCCCGGCACCCCCACCCGCGAATATTTCATCGAAATCGGGTTGCCCACCACCATCCTGGCCACGCTGGAAGCCACCCGGCGGCTGGCGCACCTGGTCACCCGGCCGGTAACCGCCCGCGCGCAACTGGTCGTAGGCCTTGCGCTTGGCCGGGTCACGCAGCGCCTCGTAGGCTTCGTTGACAGCCTTGAACCTGTCCTCCGC
>JBDSGA010000011.1:0-4055 GCA_039919235.1 Thermomonas sp.
GCGAGCAAGACCAAAACGATCGCGACCAACGCCAGGAGCAGGCTCAATGGTCCCTGGTCGAGCAGGAACGTGGCGAACGGCGCAAACAGCGCAAAACCGACCAGGCTGCGGCCATCGCGCAGGCTGACGGTTTCGGCGGGCTTCAACGCCAGCATCGCGGCGAGCACGCCGCACGCGGAGTCGCGGCCGATGCCCGGGGCCACCGCGATCACCGCGACAATGCCGCAGATGCCCAACAAGATCCGGAGTACGGAATTGATCGGTTGCCGCCACGTCAGTGCCGCAATCGCCAAGCCACCCAGGCCAAACCCGATCCCGAGGGACAGCGGCAACTGCAACAGGAGCGGCAACAGGCAGGCGGCGGTGGCGAGCAGCACCAGTCGGCTGCTGTGCACTTCCATCAAGGGTGAACGGACCGATGCGTCAGCCACGCACGACCTCGCCTGGTAGCAAGGCCAGCGCGCGCAGGCAGCGGTGCCGATGGGCTGCGCCAAGTCCCATCGGGATCGGTGGTTGCCCGGGTACGTCAAGCGCGTAGCGGCGGCTTTCGCGTTCGGCGTCGTCAATCCAGCGCGCCAGCCGGCGGATGCGTTGTTCGTAAGGCAGGCCGGCGGTGAGTTGCCAATGCAGGGTCAGTTGCTCGCTGCGGTGCTGTTCGTATTCGCGCACCAGCAGGCTGTCGCGGCGCGCCGAGGCCTTCCACGCCACGCTGCGGCGCGCATCGCCGGGGCGATATCCACGCAACTGGTGGATGTCATCGCCGGCACGAGTGACTTGCGCGCGTCCGGCATCGCCTTCGGGCGCGGGGAGTGGCGGCGCCTGGGCTTCCGCCGCGGGGTAGACCAAGAGTGATTCGTCTGGCCACACGTAGCCCCATGCGCGCGCCAAGCCGAGTGGTTGCACGGTACTCAGTTCGATGCGCGGTAGCGGCAGCAAGCCGCGATGCTGGGTCGGCAACAGCAGTTCAACGGTGCCGCCATGGCTATCGAAGCTGGCATGCGCGAACACATCGCCATGGGCAACGCGCAGGCCGCGGCGCACGCGCTGGTCGATCGCTCCCAGCGCGATGCGCAGGTGGATGAGTTCGCCTGCCGGCACTGGGTCGGCGGCCATCGCTGTTACCACCACGCCCGACAATTGCATATGCGCGCCGAACAAGCTGGCTTGCGCGGCGCCGGCGACAAGGAAGGCGAGCAGCAGCGCGGGATTGTTGTTGTAGTTCAGCGCGCCCAGCATCATCGTGCCCAGCACGAAGCCGAAGAACAGGCCGCTGGCCGTCGGCAACACATAGATGCGCTGCCGGGTCAGGCGTACCGGCAGGGTTTCCGCCTGACGCGGCCGCATCCATGTCTGGATCTTGGCCTGCAGCCGCCGGCGCAGTGCGCTGAACACCTAGTCCACCGGCACCGCGTGGAGGATCGCCTTGGCCAGGGTCGACGCAGCGGTGTCCGCTTCGCCGACCAAGCGGTGCTCGGCAACGGCCGCGAACAACGCCTGCACATCGTCTGGCAACGCATGCCCGCGACCCAGCAGCAGCGCATGGGCACGCGCGGCCCGCAGCAGGGCCAGTCCCGCACGCGGAGAGAGACCGACACGCACCCCGGGATGGTTGCGGCTGCGGGCCATCAGCGCCTGCACATAACCGATCAGGGCATCGCTGGCGTGCACGCTACTCACCGCCCGACGCAGGGCGATGACTTGCTCGGCATCCAGCAACGGCGAGACCTGCGCGATGAGTTCGCGGCGGTCGGTGCCCGACAGCAGCGCGCGCTCCGCGGCTTCATCCGGATAACCCAGCGCGAGGCGCAACAGGAAGCGGTCGAGTTGCGAGTCGGGCAGGGGATAGGTACCGGCGAGATCGACCGGATTCTGGGTCGCGATCACCAGGAACGGATCAGGCAACGGCCGGGTCTGGCCATCGATGCTGACCTGGTGTTCGGCCATCGCTTCCAGCAGCGCACTTTGCGTGCGTGGCGGCGCGCGGTTGATTTCATCGGCCAGCAATACGTGGGTGAACACCGGGCCCTGGTGGAACTCGAACCGACGCGTCTGCGCCTCGTACACGGAGACGCCCAGGATGTCGGCCGGCAGCAGGTCGGAGGTGAACTGCACGCGCTGGAAGCCAAGCCCGAGCGTGGCTGCCATGGCATGGGCCAACGTGGTCTTGCCGAGTCCAGGCAGGTCCTCGATCAACAGGTGGCCATCGGCCAGCAAGGCAACGAACGCAAGCCGCACCTGCTGGGGTTTGCCCAGCACCAGCGTGTTGACCTGCGCCTGTGCGTCGCGCAAGGCAGCGCGCAGGGCTTCGGGTAGGATCGCGTCGGTCATGGGGATGCTGTCATGTCGTGGAGAGGCAGGGCACTTCGGTGCGCGGGACAACGAGTGTAGCGAGGTTGCAGATTGGTACGTGGCGAATCAGGCGTTGGATGCGCGCAGCGGTGGTTCATTGGGCTTTGGCTGGCAATTTCCGTCATCAAGCTCGTGTTGGCGGTCTACCTGCTGGTGTTCGTGGACGAGGCGTTCTATTGACAGGAAGGCCAGCATCTGGTGTGGGCCTATTCCGATCTGCCGGGCTTGAATGCATGGCTGGCTCGCGCTGGTTCGGCCATGGTCGGTCATCACGTGCTGGCGCTGAGGCTGCCATTCCTGCTGATCGGTGCCTGCATCCCCTGGTTGGTCGTGCGCATGACCACGCGGGAATACGATGCGCGCATGGGATGGCAAACCGGCAGCCTGTCGTTGTTGTTGCCGTTGTCGGATGGGGCTGCTGGCGCTGCCCGACGCGCCCTTGCTGCTGGCGACACTGCTGTGCCTGGACGCGAGCCTGCGCATGCTGCGCCGGGTCGATGCGTTTGCCGCGGGCGAACTCGCCCTTGGTCTGGTGATGGGTGGGCTCTGCCATTACCGGTTTGTCGCGGTGATTGCGGTGGGTTTGATCGCAATGTTGTCGCTGCCTGCAGGTCGCCGCGTGCTGCGGTGTGCATGGCCGTGGCTGGCAGCGGCTGGCGACAGGCCACGTGGGCAACGGCGTCCTTGGGCTTGGTAGTGGTGCTGGGGTATTATGTGATGGCCTCGGTCCCGGCATGGCGCGCGCAGCTGGCATCGCAGAATTTCCATCCCACTAATTTTGCTGGTTGGGATGACCTTGCCAACGCCGTGGACGCAACGTTGGCCACGATGCCTGCCGGCACCCAGATCCTTGCGGGCGATTTCAAGCTCGGCGCGGAACTGGGCTACGCACGTGGCGATGCCGGGATTCGCGTGCTCGATCATCCACTCAACGACAAGCATGGACGGTCACCGCAACTGGCGTTGTGGGGGCTGTTGCGCGGGCCAGCCGCGGCGCCCGAACGTCCCACCTTGCTGGTGGTGGCCGTGGATGATGTCGAGTTCGCCGGTCTGCTGAACTATTACCACCGGCTTTGCGAACAGATGGGGCCGCTGCCCGTACCAGAAGTCCTCAATATCGATCACGGACGCCAGCGATTCCTGCTGTTCACGCTTCTGTCCCAGCGGCACTCGGATCGCTGCACCACGCCCGCGTTGGCCTTCCTTGATGCACCCATCGCCTCGGCAACGGTGGGCCCGACGTTCGAGGTTGCCGGCTGGGCGTTCAAGGACGACGTAGGCCTGCGCCGTGTCGAGGTGCTGCTGGACGGCCGGGCAGTGGCGCAGGCGAGCTATGGCAAAGCGAAGCCCGGCGTGGCCGGCTTCTGGAAAATCAGCACTGATCCGAACCA
Organism: Thermomonas sp.; assembly: GCA_039919235.1. Taxonomy (GTDB): domain Bacteria; phylum Pseudomonadota; class Gammaproteobacteria; order Xanthomonadales; family Xanthomonadaceae; genus Thermomonas. The sequence goes on from JBDSGA010000011.1 coordinate 3,741, forward strand.
GCCTCGTGTGGGCTTCCGTGCGCGCGTGTCGGGGGCAACGACGGGCACGCATTGGCTGGGCCTGCGCTTGCATGGCGCTGATGGCAGCGTGGAGGATTGGTCCGAGCAACGAATCAACGTGCGCTGACGGTGACCACGATCACGGCACGGCGAATCCTGCTTGCCGCAGCAATGTGCAGGTGGCGATTAACGGAAGGCCGATCAACGCGGTCGGATCCTGGTTGTCGATGCGCTTGAACAGGCTGATCCCGAGGCCCTCCGACTTGAAGCTGCCGGCGCAGTCGAACGGTTGTTCCTGATCGACATAACGGGTGA
>JBDSGA010000012.1:0-8415 GCA_039919235.1 Thermomonas sp.
ACCGCAAGCACCGGCGTGCCCGCCGCCGCCATGATGTCGATGGCCTCATGCGAGCGCCCGGCACTGCGCGCATCGGTAAACGTATCGCTCAATTGCGATGGTGTGATGCCTTGTACGGGAAGCAGCAACCCAGTTCCGGTGGATTGAGCTTGTGCCGCCAGTGGCGTCGAGCCTCTGCCATTCGCGGTGCCGTTGATGCGGGCCACGGGCGGCGGCAATATCGGCCCGGCCTGATGTTGGGCGGTATCGGCGCCTTCCGATTCAAGGGGGGCTGTCTGCTCTGATGTCTGGATCCCTGGGCTAGCGGCCGGACCGCTGGCAACAGGCGTTGGCGAATTCGCGTCGCGCGACACCAGGAAGTAGATCGCATTCGCGCCCACCAAGCCGCCCAACAGGAATAGCAACAGGCCGCGCAGGGGAGAGGACGAACGTTCGCTTCGCATCGATCTACTCCTGCATGCTGACGGTGATGTTCGCGCTCACGGCTTGGGCGACGGCATTCGCACTCCAGTTGGTCAGGCGCACGCAACCACTGGATTGGGTACGCCCAATCAAGCCGGGTTCGGGCGTGCCATGGATGCCGTAATGCGGTTTGGACAACGCCATCCACATCGTGCCGACCGGTCCATTCGGGCCGGGTGGCAGCAGCGCCTTGCGGTCGGTCTTTTTGGCGCCGACGATCAGCTTGGGATCATAGCTGTACCAAGGATTCGGATTGATCGAGGTGATCGTCCAGTCGCCAATCGGCAGCGGAAATTCCGAGCTGCCGCTGGTGATCGGGAATTGCGCATAGGCAGTGCCTGCGGCATCGACCAGGCGCAGCACGGCATCGGATTTGTCGACGACGATCTTCGCGGCCATTGCCAGTGGTGCCATATCCACGACGTTCGGTACCCTCAAGTTCCCACCCGGTACATCCAATGACACGCCGGGATTCAAACTGCGCAGCAGGGCAGGGCTGGCATGGAATTTCTCGCCAAGCGCTTCTGCTGCGGATTGATAGGGGATCGATTTCATCTTCGCCTTGGCCGCGACGCCCGACGGTGTCGGCACGAATGGTCCAGCGACATCGGCATCGCTAATCGTGTAATTGACCAAGGCAGGCGAACCGTCGGCATCCAGCGCGGCCAGGCCGGCGTCATCAAGCTCGCCGGTCACCTGCAATGCACGCGCCTGTTGGAAGGCGGCCATCGCCATGCGGCTCTTGCTCCCCCATTGGCCATCGATCTCGCCCGGTGAAAACCAGGCGCGTTCCAGCAGGATTTGCGCGCGCAATTCCGTTGCAACTTCCCCCTGTGGCTGCGTGACAGGCGTCGTCGCAATGGCGGGTTCCACCGTGGCGGGAATACTTTGGGCAGGAACAGTCTTGGCGGGAGCGTCCTGAGCGAAGGCAGACACGGCGACAGGCAGCGCCGCGATGGCAATGACGATGGCAGAGCTCAAACGGAAGCGGTTCAAACGCAGGTTCATGCAATTCCCCAAGTGGTTGCCACAGGCTGCATGGCAACGGATGGCCGCCATGTGAACACACGCGGTTATCCCACCCTGTATTCAGCCTGCGTTTGCACTAAATTAGTGCAATGCAGCCCGATGCCATGCCCGATCCACTCCTTGATGCGCTGGCCACACCCGTGTTCCGGCTGGACGCTGGGGGAATCATCTGCAACGCCAACGGTGCCGCTGGCCATTGGCTTGGTGTGGGGCGCCGGCGGCTGCTTGGCCTGCCGGCGTCGGCGCTGGAACGCGACAGCCAGCGTCTGGCGTCAGCGCTTGAGCAGGCCAGCGGCCAAGCGTTGCGCCTGCGCAGGATGCCGATGGTGTTTCCTGGCCACGACGACCTGCATTTCGCCGACCTGTTGCTGAGTCCCGTGGCGGATGACCTCGACACCGGCGGGCATTGGCTTGAAGTGCATCCGGTCGACGAGTTCCCCGGTGACGATCCTGCACGGTTGCTGCCGTCCGCGCTCTCGGCCTCGCTGAAAGGACTGGCGCACGAGTTGCGCAATCCATTGGCCGGCATCAAGGGTGCGGCGCAGTTGCTGGCACGGCGCAGCGAAGGCGATGCGCTGGAACTCACCAGCCTGATCGAAGGCGAAGTCGAGCGGCTGGCGACGTTGGTGGATCGCTTGTTGTCACCCGCGCCGCCGCGTCCATTCGAGCCGCTCAATATCCATGGCGTGCTCGAACGCGTGCTGCGACTGGCCGAAAGCGATGCCGGTTGGGCCACCCGCCTGCAGCGTGACTACGATCCATCGCTGCCGGAATTCCCCGGCGACGCCGACCGCCTCAGCCAAGCGCTGTGGAACCTGGTGCGCAATGCGATCGAATCGGGTGCGAGCAACGTGCACTTGCGCACGCGCGCGGAACACCATGTGCTGATCGGCGACCAACCGCATCGGTTGGCCGTGCGCATCGAGATTGCCGACGACGGCCGCGGCGTGCCGGAAGACCTGGCCGAGCGCATCTTCCTGCCGCTGGTATCGGGCCGCGCCGAGGGTAGCGGGCTTGGTCTGGCGTTGGCCCAGCAGATCGCGCGCGAGCATGGCGGCTCGCTGAGCTATCGCTCGCGGCCTGGGCACACCGTGTTCACCATTTTGTTGCCACTACCGATGGAAGACATGGCCGACGCGGGGGATCGCAACGATGGTTGATACCGTCCATGTCTGGGTGATCGACGATGACCGCAGCGTGCGCTTTGTGCTGGCGCAGGCGCTGCGTGATGCCGGCTATGCAGTGCTCGCCTTCGACGGCGCGGCCAAGGCGTTGCAGGCGCTGGAAGACGAGGCCCATCCGGACCTGGTGTTCACTGACGTGCGCATGCCCGGCCTGGATGGTCTGGGGTTCCTCGACGCGCTGAAGGCGCGGCTTCCTCAGCTACCCGTGGTGGTGATGTCGGCCTACACCGACGTCGCCAGTACCGCCGGCGCGTTCCGTGGCGGCGCGCATGAATTCCTGTCCAAGCCCTTTGATTTGGATGAGGCGATCGCGGTCGCGCAACGTGCTTTGCCGCCAGCGAAGGCCTCGACATCGGCGCTGTCGTCGCCGGCATCCGAAGCATCCACCGCCGCAGCGTTGGTAGGCGACGCGCCTGCGATGCGTGCCTTGTTCCGCGCCATTGGTCGGCTCGCGCAAGCGCCGCTATCTGTGCTGATTACCGGTGAGACCGGGACCGGCAAGGAGTTGGTCGCGCGCGCCCTGCATCGCGAATCACCGCGCGCAGCACGTCCGTTCGTGGCGCTCAACACTGCGGCGATTCCGTCCGAATTACTGGAGTCGGAATTGTTCGGCCATGAAGCAGGTGCATTTACCGGCGCCAGCAAACGGCATATCGGCCGCTTCGAGCAGGCCAATGGCGGCACGTTGTTCCTCGACGAGATCGGCGATATGCCGCTGGCCCTGCAAACCCGCTTGCTGCGCGTGTTGGCCGAAGGCGAGTTCTTCCGCGTCGGTGGCCGCGAATTGATCCGCGTTGACGTGCGGGTCATTGCTGCGACCCACCAGCCCCTGCAGGAACTGGTCGAGCAAGGTCGATTCCGCGCCGATTTGCTGCATCGCCTGGACGTGGTGCGCCTGCCCTTGCCGCCGCTGCGCGAACGCCGCGAAGACATCCCTCAATTGGCCGCGCGCTTCCTTGCGAATGCGGCGGCGCGCATGCAGGTTCCGGTGAAGTCGCTGGGCAAAGCTGCGCTCGAGCGCCTGCGCACGCACGACTGGCCCGGCAACGTTCGGGAGTTGGAAAATCTGTGCTGGCGCTTGGCCGCGCTCGCGCCTGGCGACACCATCGGCCTTGCCGATCTTGCAGACGCGTTGCCGCCGACGCACCAAACGGCGGGTGACGCGGCGACTTGGCAGCGTGAATTGGACATATGGGCCCGTGCACGTCTTGCAGCCGGCGCGCAGGACCTGCATGTGGAAGCCAAGCGCGACTTCGAGCAAGTATTGCTGCAGGCGGCATTGGATCACTGCGACGGTCATCGCGGCGATGCGGCGTCGCGGTTGGGCTTGGGGCGCAACACCATGACTCGCAAGTTGGGAGCCTCGCGCAAGCGGCGCTGAGCTGCCGGCCTTCATCCACGCTGAACTGGCAGCGCTGCAGACTTGTCGCCACTGCAACAAGGAGCTTTCCATGCACCTGCATCGCCACGTTTCCATCCTGACCGCCGCACTGGTGCTGGCACTAGGTGGCTGCGCCAGCACCGCGTCCACATCGAATCCTGCGGCGAATCCAGCATCGAAACACATCAGTGGAACCAGCGCCGCGCGACAGGCCGTGGTTGTCCTGGCGAGCGCCTCAGGCAGCCTGGTCAGCGGCAAGCTCACCTTGGTCCCGATGGGTGATGGCGTGCATTTCACCGGCACGATCGGTGGCCTGAGGGCTGGTAGCCACCATGGGTTCCATATCCACGAGAAAGGTGATTGCAGCGCGGCGGATGCCTCTAGCGCCGGCGGTCATTTCAACCCGACCGGCCAACCGCATGGCCGCGCGATGCAGGGCGCCCACCACGCCGGTGACAGCGATAACATCGTTGCCAATGCCGGCGGCGTGGCGAATATCGACACCCACATCATGCGCGTCACCTTGGGCGGCGGCGCGGCCAATGACATCGTCGGTCGCGCGATAGTGGTGCATGCCGCGGCCGACGATTACACCAGCCAACCCGCCGGCAACGCCGGTGCGCGGGTGGCGTGCGGCGTGATCAAGGTCGCTCGCTAACGCCGGCAGTCCGCCATGCCGCTGACCCGCGGCGCGCGAATGCGATAGATATCCAGCTTGCCGGCCCGCAGCGATTGCGCGCGTCCGCTGACCAGCATTTCCGCTGGTTTGCTGACATCCACCACTGGTGCGAGCGTCGCCCCGTCTGCGCTGTTGAATGAAACCGTCAATGGCTGCGCATCGACATAGGCGCTGCCATCGCACTGCGCGACAAACAACTGGATCGGCTGGCTTTCGACATCGGTCGAACGCGCAAACACGATCGCCTTGCCATCGTCGAGCCATGCAGCATCGAATTCATCATCACCGGTATTGATGCCGGGCACGGGTCGAGGATCGACAAAGGCCGTGCCATTCCACTGGGCGACCAACACGTCGTGGCGGCCGGCGCCACCGAAGCCATTGCTGGCAAACAACAGGTGCTCGCCATCCGCAGAGGGCGTAGGCGCCCATTCATCGCCGACACTGTTTACGCCGGGGCCGAGATTTTCCACAGCGCCGAACGTGCCATCTTGCAGATGCGATGCGCGATAGAGGTCGTCGCCACCGAATCCGCCATCGCGGTTGGAGAAGAAGTACAGCCAGCGGCCATCCGCGCTGAATATCGGATCGAAGTCGTTGGCACTCGAGTTGAGCGCAAGCGGACGAGGCTCGCTCCAGCGACCATCGATCCGGGTTGCTTGCCACACGTCCCAACCGCCTGCGCCACCGGGCCGATCAGTGCTGCCCCAGACGATATGTTGGCCATCGGGGCTGACACTTGCACGGATCTCGGTGTGTGGCGTGGACACCACGCCGAAACCTTCGATGCCGAATTCGGACTGGGTTTGCGCCACCAGCGGTAGCAGGACCAAGCAAGCAATCGTGATGGCACGCAGCAACATGCGAGGCAGCTCCTTCAAAGATCTCGGTGTTCGAATCAGCGCAGGCAGTCGTTGTCCTCGCCATCTGCACAATGCACGAACTCAACGGGCACGGAATGTGCGTCGAGTACCGCCGCGAACTGGCGCTGGCGGGCCTGGAACATCGCAAAGCCGCGCTCCAGCTTCGCTTCGTCCTCCACGTCGGCGGCATATCGACTGCGCCATGCACACGGATCAAACAGCGCGATGCGCACTTCGCCGTCGGCATAGCGCGCCAGCGGTTCCTGGCCGGCATCCAGCCAAGCCTCGGCGTGCGGCTCCAGTAGCGCGGTTTCAAGCAGCGTCCACAACGGTTCCAGACCGACATTCGCGTATTGCATCGCGATCATCGCGGCGAGGTCGTGCAGGCTGAGGTAGCGCACGTGTTCGATGCGCGCGCCGAAGCCCTCCTGCAGCGCCAGCGCGGTGTCCGCCGCGGCCATACCTCGATCCAGCAGCACTTCTTCAAGCTGTGCACCAGCCAGTGCCGCGGCTACGCCACGCAACACGAACGGCAAGACGCGCAAGCCGCCACCCGCCAAGGCAGGTTCACTTTGCAGTGGCATCGGGACCTCGCCGGACGCGTCCGCGCCAAAGCCGACGATGCGCGATATTTGCGCTTGACCGGGTGCCCGCTCCAGCAAGTCCAAAACCCGGCGATGCAGTGGCCAACCTGGCCGCAGGGCTTCGGCAGGATCGAAATGTACGGCGAACAACGCCAGGTCGCAGTCGCCCACCGACGCAACCAACTTGGCCAGGTCGCGGCCCAATTGCATGGCCAGCGCGCCCGCATGGTCGGCCCGCAGCGCGGCGTGCGTTGGCTGGTCGCCATCACTGAGTTCGAGCGCAATCACGCCACGGAAACCGGGTAGTTCGAGTGGATTCATTCGGATGTCGAGTCTTCGCTCAGCGCCACGGCGCTACACTCTTCCATTATGCCCGCGTGGCGGGTACAGCCCGAGGTGAAACCCATGCAACATGGTCGTCCTGTCGCCATACTTGGCGGCGTCCGCATCCCGTTCTGCCGGCAGAACACGGCGTATGCCGATGTCGGCAATCTCGGCATGTCGGTGCGCACGCTGGGCGCGTTGGTCGAGAAATTCGGCCTGCACGGGCAACAGCTCGGCGAAGTGGCGATGGGCGCGGTGATCAAGCATTCGGCTGACTGGAACCTCGGTCGTGAAGCGGCGCTGAGTTCGGGTCTGTCGCCACTCACGCCAGGTATCACGTTGCAGCGCGCGTGCGGCACGTCGCTGGACACCATCGTCCACATCGCCGGCAAGATTGCGACCGGGCAAATCGAGGTCGGCATTGGTGGCGGCTCCGACACCACCTCCGACGTGCCAATCGTGTACGGCAGCTCCTTGCGCCGGCGTCTGCTGAAGGCTGCGGCAGCAAAGACCTTCGGCCAGAAGCTGGCGGCATTCAAGGGTTTCTCGTTTCGCGAACTCAAGCCGGATTTCCCTGGCGTAGCCGAACCGCGTACCGGTAAGTCGATGGGCCAGCATTGCGAGGACATGGCGCGCCAGTGGCACATCGCCCGTGAATCGCAGGATGAATTGGCGGTGGCATCGCACCACAAGCTGGCCGCAGCCTATGAGCGCGGTTTCTTCGATGACCTGGTGGTGAGTTTCCGCGGCGTCGCGCGCGACAACATCATGCGTCCGGATTCGAGCATCGAGAAACTGGCCACGCTGAAACCCGCGTTCGACAAGACCTCGGGCAAGGGCACGCTGACCGCCGGCAACTCCACGCCGCTGACCGATGGCGCATCGGCCTGCCTGCTGTCCACCGACGAATGGGCGGCCGAGCATGGCCATGAAGTCCTCTGTCACCTGCGCGACGCGCAGTCCGCGGCGGTCGATTTCGTGCATGGCGAAGGCCTGCTGATGGCGCCGACCGTGGCCGTGGCGGAAATGCTCAAGCGCAACGGTCTCGCCCTGCAGGACTTCGACCTCTACGAAATCCACGAAGCCTTTGCCGCGCAAGTGCTGTGCACCCTGCGGGCGTGGGAGAGTGAGGATTACTGCAAGAACCGGTTGGGCCTGGACGCGCCGCTAGGCCGCATCTACCCTGCCAAAATCAACATCAATGGCTCCTCGCTGGCGACCGGCCATCCGTTCGCCGCAACTGGCGCGCGCATCGTCGCCACTGCGGCGAAGGAATTGAAACAGCGTGGCGGTGGTCGCTGCCTGGTCAGCATCTGCACGGCCGGCGGCATGGGCGTGGTGGCGATTCTGGAGCGCTGATTCGGCGCGTCAATCCAGCCGTTCATGCAATGCGAGTTCGGCGGCGGCATGGATTGCCGGCCAATTGCGTTGCCCATCGGATTTTGCAACCTGGTCTTTCGGCATCTTCGTGAAGAACAATTCCGCCTGTCGCCATGAACGCGCAGGCGATGGCACGAACACGCCCGCGATCTCACCATTGAAGCTGGCGCTCTTGTCCACACGACCCTGATCATCCAGCCGGCCGTACAGGGGTTTGGCCGTGTAATAGCCAAGCAGCCGTTGGTCTTTTACAGCGCGTAAGGGCTGGAAATCATGCCGATGCAGCGAGTAACGAAACCAGTGGCGAAACTGCGGCAAGTCGCGCGGCAGGTCCGCAGGATCCAGTGATTGCGGCAGCATCGCGCGCTTCATGCTCGCATCAAGAGAATACTGCGAGCGACTGCTTCGGCGGTTTTGATCCCATCCACGCCCGCCGACAGGATGCCGCCGGCATAACCCGCACCTTCGCCGGCGGGGAACAGTCCACGCGTGTTGCGGCTATGACCATCTTCGCCACGGGTGATGCGCA
>JBDSGA010000013.1:0-3117 GCA_039919235.1 Thermomonas sp.
GGCGCCCGGATCCGGCGCTGTCAGCCTCCGCGTACGCCGCGTCTATCAGCGCCCCTGTGCTGATCGTTTTGCCATTGAGGTCGATCGGCGGAAACGAGGAAGACCGGGAGCTTGCGGCGGGCCTCAGCGAGGAGCTGATCGGCACCCTGTCGCGCATCGCCGGCCTGCGCGTGATCGCACGCGACTCCAGCGATCTGGCCGCCGCCAAGTCGACGGACTTGTCCCAGTTGGCGCAACAGCTACGCGTCACCCATGCCCTGCAAGGCAGCGTTCGGCAGGACGGCGAACATTTGCGCATCAGCATGCGCCTGCTTGAAGCCGCAAGTGGCCGCCTGCTGTGGTCAAAAGAGTTTGATCGCCCGTCAGGCGATTTATTCAGCCTGCAGGACAATATCGCCGGCGCGGTCGGCTCCGCCCTGCAGTTGCAGCTGCAAGTTGGCGCAACGCCCAAGGCCGCCGCGCACGAAGACCCAGCGCTTTACCGGCGCTACCTGCTTGCCGCCGGACAGATCACCACCAATGCGACGCAGTCTGTCGTGACCGACTTCCGCGGGCTGGTGACCGAGCACCCCGACTACGCCCGCGGCTGGGGCGGTCTGGCCACGGTGCTGTGGTTGCGTTCGGCAACGCTGCGACCCGGCCGCGACGCGTTGCGCGCCGAAGCCGAGCATGCTGCCGCCAAGGCGCTGGCATTGGAGCCGCGGCAGCCCGATGCGCTTGCCGTGCTCGGTGGCCAAGCCTGCCGCGAGCAGCGCTGGGAGGATTGCCTCAGGTTGGCGCAAGAAGCGGTCCAGCAATCGCCTTCGGCCATCCAGTGGCGCCTGTTTCTAGCCAGGGACCTGGCGACAACGGGCTTTGTCGACGCGGCACTGCGTGAACTCGACGAAGTGCTGGCGCTCGATCCGCTCTCGCCGAATCACTACCTGATCCGAGGCCGTGTACTGGATACGCTTGGCCGTCACGACGAAGCACGCCAAGCCTTGCTACTCGCAAACCCGATGGAAGCGCAGACGGCGCTCTACTACAACGCCGCCTGGCGCGGCGATAGCGTGGAGATGCGCCGCATCGGTACCGCATTGCCGATGGAGACACCTTGGCGCAAGACGGCACTGGCCGCCGCTGATGCCATCGCCGATCCACGCCTCTGGCCCATCGTTGCAGCGCTGGTGCCCGCCGAGGAACAACAGCTGAAGGCACAAGGCGGTCCTGCCTATGATTTCGCGCGCTTCCTGATGCCTGTACGCGACTATGAGCGCGACATCGCCAGCCTGGACCAAGTGCAGCGCCAAGGCTATGCAACCTACCAATGGATTTTCTGGCAACCGGAATCTCGCGGCCTGCGCCAGCATCCCGCGTTCCAGGCTTATCTGAAGCGAAGCGGCCTGCTGACCTACTGGCGCAAACACGGATTCCCGCCGCAATGCCGTCCCGCTGGCGACGGCGCGCTGTGTGAATAGATCAGGTCGCGATTGAGCGATCCGAAGGCAGGCAGCCGCCTATTTCAGCTGCGCATCCCGGTTCCACGCTTGAGCAACCAGAGCGACAAGCCACCCAACACCGCGACGAAGCCCAGCATCAATGCATAGGCCACCCACAGCGGTACGTCACTGATTCCCAGCAGGCCATAACGGAATGCATTGACCATGTAGAAGATCGGGTTCATGTGGGTTGCGGCTTGCGCCCAATCCGGCAACAGCTTGATCGAATAAAACACGCCACCGAGGTACGTAAGCGGCGTCAGGATGAAAGTCGGCACGATGGCGACATCGTCGAATTTCTTGGCGAACACGGCATTGATGAAACCGGCCAGCGAGAAAATTACCGACCCCAGCAGCACCGAGGTCAGCGTCACCAGTGGATGCGGCACCTGCACCTTGGTGAAGAACATCGCGATGACCAGGACAATTGCGCCAACCAGCACGCCGCGCAACATCGCGCCGGCGACATAGCCGCCCAGGATCACCCAGTTAGGCATCGGGCTGACCAGCAATTCCTCGATGTGGCGACCGAATTTCGCGCCGAAGAAGGAGCTGGAGATGTTGCCGTAGCTGTTCTGGATCACGCTCATCATCACCAAGCCGGGGACGATGAAGTCCATGTAGCTGATGCCGTCCATCTTGCCGACACGCGAACCGATCAGGCCGCCGAAGATCATGAAGTACAAGGTCATGGTGATCGCTGGCGGGATCAGCGTTTGCGTCCAGATGCGCAGGATCCGCATCACCTCGCGGCGGGCAACAGTGCCCAGCGCGACCAGGTTTCGATTGGCGATGGTCTGCACGTCTCCAGCTTGCGTACTCATGCCGGCCGCTCCTGCGCATCCTGCGACCCCGGGGAGTGCACAGCCGCCCGCGGCATTAGGACATCCTTGTCCGTCACCTCCTGCTTGCCGGTCAGCCTGACGAACAATTCCTCGAGTCGGTTGGATTTGGTGCGCATCGAGCGCACCCGGATGCCGGCGGCGTCAAAAGCAGCAAACACGCGATTGAGGTCCATCGCGCGTGGCATGTCGACATCGATCGTGTGATCGTCGAATGCAGTCACGATCGCGCCTTCGATGTGCGGTAGCACCGCCGGGGTGCTTCCCTCGACATCGAACAGGAAGCCCTCGACATCGAGCTTGGCCAGCAGCGCCCGCATCGGGCCCTGCTCCACGATGCGGCCATGGTCGATGATCGCCAGGTTGCGGCAGAGGTTCTCTGCTTCTTCCAGGTAATGCGTCGTCAAGATAATGGTCGTTCCGGCTTCATTGATCGTCTTCAAGGTCTGCCACATGCCGCGGCGGATCTCGATGTCGACGCCGGCGGTGGGTTCATCGAGGATCAGCAGCCGGGGCCGCGTCATCATCGCGCGGGCGATCATCAGCCGCCGCTTCATGCCGCCAGACAAGGTGCGGCTCATTTTTTCGGCCTTGTCCCACAGCTGCGCACGCTTGAGTTCTTCTTCGGCGCGGACCAATGCCTGCGCGCGCGGGATGCCGTAGAACCCCGCGTAATTCACGCAGATGTCCAGCGGCTTTTCGAACATGTTGAAGTTCAATTCCTGCGGCACTAAACCAATGAGGCGCATCGCGGCGTCGCGGTCGCGGCTGATGTCGGTGCCGAAGATCTCCACCGT
>JBDSGA010000014.1:0-3589 GCA_039919235.1 Thermomonas sp.
CCATGCAGACTTTGCAAATCGCGGAGCGCCAGTTGGCGGTGCGGGACCTGGATGGTGCGCGCCTCAACTATGAGCGATTGCTTGCAGACCAGGCCTTTCGTTGCATGGCATACCTGCGGCTTTCGCAAATCGCTTCGTCGCAAGGGCGATATCGCGAGTCCGTGGAACAAGCCATCTGCGCATTCAATGACCGGCAGAAGGACGCGGGATTCCTGGCGACGCTCGCCAAGCGGCTGGCCATGCTGGGTGAGACCGAGTCCGCAGTGGCGTGTGCCACGGCTCCTGAAATCCTCAACAGCACCGAAACCGGGATGCTGATGGAGGTCGGTAACCTGCTTGCATCCACGAGCTTCCCGGAGCAAGCGTTGGCGCTGTTCGAACGCGCGCGCTTGCTTGGTCACGATAGTGCGTCCTTGAGTTACCTCATTGGCCTGAATTGCATGTATTCCGGGGACTCTGGCCGGGCCCGCGATGAGTTGGAGCGCAGCATTCGCGCAAAGCCGGACATGGGGGTCGCGCTATGGGCACTGTCGAAATTGCAAACTGGCGCTGCCACCAGGCCGGACTGGATAAATCGGCTCCGCGCCGCGATAAAAGCGAAGCAGCCCGGTGCGGCCGACATGCCATTGTTGCAATACGCATTGTTCAGGGCACTGGACGAGCGAGGTGAGACCGATGCGGCATGGCGGGCTCTCTCGGAGGGCATGCGGTTGCAGCGTCTACAAGTGCAGTACGACGCAAGCCGGGACCAGGCGTTGTTCGACCATCTTGGTGGCCTGGGGCCGCAGCTCGCCGGCGGATTTGTTTTCGAAGGTCCGCAGCCGATCTTCATCGTGGGAATGCCACGTTCCGGCACGACATTGCTGGAACGGATCCTGGGGCATCACCCGGATGTCTACGCCGCCGGGGAGCTGCATGACCTCATCTGGCAGCTGAGGTGGATGTGCGATATCGCGGGTGGTCCTTACCTGGACCTGAAGTTGGCGCAAAAAGCGGAATCGATCGACTTCGCAGAGCTTGGTCGTCGCTACGTGGCGCATACGCAATGGCGTGCGCAGGGACATGCGTTCTATGTCGACAAGATGCCTGCGAATTTCGCCAACCTTTCCTACATCGCGCGGGCCATGCCGCAGGCCAAGATATTGCATATGGTGCGCGGGTCGATGGATACCTGTTTTTCCAACATGAAGGAATGTTTTGCGAACGGCTATGCCCACAGCAATGACCAGGTTGAAATGGCGGACCACTATCGTCGGTACCACGCGTTGATGGCGCATTGGCGCGCGTTGTACCCAGACCGAATCCTCGACGTGCGCTATGACGATCTGGTCACCCAGCCCGACCGCGTGGTAAGCGAGGTGCTTGCGTTCTGCGGTCTGCCATGGCGCGAAGGAATGACCGCGATCGAGAAGCGCACTGATAGCGTCGCTACCGCAAGCGCGATGCAGGTACGCGAATCGATCCACGGCCGCTTCCTGCAGCAATGGCGCCGCTATGAGTCGCACTTGGAACCCTTGCGCGAACGGTTGGGCCCGCTCGCTGGCTGAAGTGGCTACAAGTGGGGAATCACAAGGGGAAACCGGCAGGGGGCCACCGCCGCAACTGTGCCTGGACGGGAATGAGAATGCTCGTTATTGCGGCGCCACATCAGTGACACACCGCGAACCTTGCCGAGGTAATGCTGGCCGGTCATTCCCTTGGCTCGCGTTGATCCGCCTAAATCCCGCTACACGTTACTTCCAAGCGCCTCCGTCGCAATGCCCCTCCAGGAGTTTTCCATGTCATCCGCATTGAAGCCATGTGTCCTCGCCGCGGCACTCGCCATGTTGGTGGCTGCGCCCGCCCATCCAGTCAACGCGCGCGCCCTTGTCGGTGCCGATCAGCCCGCCGCGCAAACGCCTGCGGACCAACCATCCGCCACCCCGCGCGGCACCACCTTCATCCTCCCCGCCGGCTTCACCCAACGCGTGCAGGGCAACGCCGTGTTTCTGATGCCGCCGGAAGCTGATGGCTCCCGCATTGCGATTGTCGATGCCGTGGCGGACAACGCCGATGCCGCCGTGGCCGAGGGCTGGAAGCTGATGGGCATGTCGCCCAAGTTCATGCTTGCCACCGATGCCGCGCCGCGCGATGGCTGGGAGGCGCGGCGCTTCTATGACTACGACGTGTCGACCAATGCCAAGCGCGCGATCAATGCCAGCGCCTTCCGCAAAGGCAAGAGGTGGACGGTGCTGATGGTGGATGTGGACCAGGCCATTGCAGAAAAGCGCAGCTCCCAGTTCGGCAAGATCGGCCAGCGCCTGCAGCCTGCCGGCTATACCCACGAAAGTTTCGAAGGCCGCACCGCGCACAAGCTCGATGCCGCACGCCTGAAGCAGGTCTCGGATTTCGTTGAACAGATGCGCAAGGACTACAACGTCCCGGGCGTCGCCATCGGCATCGTGCAGGACGGCAAGATCGTGATGGACCAGGGCTTCGGCGTGCGCGAACTCGGCAAGGCCGCGAAGGTGGATGGCGATACCCGCTTCATGATTGCCTCCAATACCAAGGCGCTGACCACCTTGATGCTGGCGAAACTCGTCGATGCCGGCAAGCTGGACTGGAATGCGCGCGCGGAAGATGTCTATCCGACCTTCAAGCTCGGCAACGCCGTGACCACCGACAAGGTGCTGGTCAAGCACCTGATCTGCGCCTGCACGGGCGTGCCGCGGCAGGACTACGAATGGTTGTTCGAAGGCGAGAAGCAAACGCCGGAATCCGTGATTTCCACGCTGGCCACGATGCAGCCGACCAGTGGTTTCGGCGAGTTGTTCCAGTACTCCAACCCGATGGCCGCAGCGGCGGGTTACATCGGCGGCCAGGTCGCGTTCCCCGGCAGCGAGCTCGGCGCCGGCTATGACAAGGCGATGCAGTCGCTCGTGTTCGATCCACTGGGCATGGATCACACCACCTTCGATTACGCCAAGGCACAGACCGGCAATTACGCTGCGCCGCATAGCTATGACATCGGCCACAAGGTCGTGGTCATGGACATGGGCTTGAATGACACCATCCGCGCATCGCGTCCTGCGGGGGCCGCCTGGAGCACGGTCAACGACCTGCTCAAGTACGTGCAGATGGAAATCAACCACGGCGTGCTGGCGGACGGCGAACGCTATATCGGCGATGCCGCGCTCATGCAGCGCCGCGAGCCGCAGATCGCGCTCGGCGTCGGCAAGAACTACGCCATGGCACTGATGGTTGACAAGAGTGATGGCGTCACCGTGGTCGACCACGGTGGCGATCTGGGTGGTTTCCACTCCAACATGATGTGGTGGCCGGACCAGAAGGTTGGCGCAGTCATCCTGACCAATGCCGATGAAGGCGTGAATCTGCGCGGACCGTTCAAGCGTCGCCTGATGGAGCTGATGTTCGATGGCGAGCCGCAGGCCGTGGCCGCCGCCGCCGCTGGGGCTAAAGCCAATGGCGAAGGGTTCAACGCGTTCGTGAAATTGATGCAGATTCCGGCAGACCCGAAGGCGCTGGATGGCCTGGCCCCGCGCTATCACAACGACGCGCTCGGAGATCTAGCGGTGACCCGCAAGAACGG
>JBDSGA010000015.1:0-6385 GCA_039919235.1 Thermomonas sp.
GCGAGTTGGGTCATGGTGTTGATGGCCATTTAGTCATGTGATGCGTCGAGTGATGCGTCATGTCAGGAGATGGTGGCGATCACGTTGCGATCAACCCGATGGATCGGTTGCGGCGGGTTTCTTTGCCGGCTTGGCTTGCACTTGCTTGCCGCGCGCAGTGACCTCGACCTTGGGTGATGCCCATGGCCCTGTGACCCGATACGTCTTCGCGCCCAGCCCCTGCAAAGGTTTTTCCAGCACCGCATTGGCGACTGCACCCACCGCGGCGCCTACCGGACCGCCAGCGAGTGCGCCAACTGCGGTCAGCAGGCCGCCCGATTTTGGCAGCACATCCACGGTCTGGTCGAACCTCTGCGTGCGCAGGTCAGCGCTGCCGCGCACGTGGATCTCGGCGGCTGGACCCTGGATCGTGAGGTTGTCGGTGCGCGCGCTGCCTTGGGCCAAGCGGACGT
The DNA here is from genome assembly GCA_039919235.1 of Thermomonas sp. Classification (GTDB taxonomy): domain Bacteria; phylum Pseudomonadota; class Gammaproteobacteria; order Xanthomonadales; family Xanthomonadaceae; genus Thermomonas. The sequence continues at coordinate 453 of JBDSGA010000015.1, forward strand.
CGCCGGTGATGTGGTCGAAGGCGAAGCCTTTTTCGAAGAAATCGCGGAAATCCAGGGTCAGCCGACGTGGCAATTGGGCGATGCCAAGCAGGCCAAGCACGCGACCTGCGCCTGGTTCCAGTTCCAGCAGGCGACCATCGCGCGCATCCAGCGAGATCGTCGCTTGCAGGGTCTTCGGATCAAATGCCTCGGGACCGCCGCGCCAGTTGGCTTGCGCGGCAAGCTTGCCCTTGCCGCCATACACCTGGCCGGCCAGCCCCAGCCCGGCCAGCAAGACGCCGATGTCTTGACTGTCCGCGTCGAGCTTCAGCTGGGTGCGCGCCGCATCGTTGCGCCCCGTCCACGAGCCGGTTGCACTCATGCGTTGCTTGGGACTGCGCGTGCTGAATTCATCCAGTCGCAGGCCGGATGCCACCGGCGTGCTGCGAAACCTGGCGCTTCCCAATGCTGAGTCGCCGATGCGCAAGTCGCCCACGTCGAACAACAGCGGCGGGATGTTGGCTGGATCGAACGCAATCGCATTGCGGTCTTGCGCGATCGGTGCGTCCGGCATCTCCATCGCAAGCGGCTTCGGTGGATTACGGAAATACAGTCGCTCAAACCGGCCAGCCACCATGCCTCCATCCTGTTTCGGCACCAGCACCGAACCGACAATCCCGGCGCCCTGCACCTGCACTGCGGTGCCGTTTGGGGCTGGCACCAGCAGGAGCCTCGCGTCCGCGAAGTCGGCGCCCAGCAGTCGCAGCTGGCTGGCATTCACGTCGATACGCCTAAGCGGTAAGGAAGCGCCCGTAGCGCCCGTGCCACCGCTGCCAAACACGGCGACCCAAGCCAGCGCATCCACGCGTCCTGCACGCCCTGCCACGACCAGACCCTGCGCAGGCGGTGCATCCGCGGCACCACCAAACTGGACACGAATGCCGGTTTGCCTGGCGTCGCTGCGACTGCGCAATGACAACAGGTTGCCGAGCACCACGCTCACCTCGCCGCGTTCCAAGGGCAACGCCATGCGGATGGTCGCCGCCAGCGGCTGCGAGGCCGGCTTTCGCACCGGTTCCGGCAGGTTGATTGCAGTGCCCACCAGGTTCGATTGCAGTTGCAGCATGGTCGGCGCCGATGCGCCTGCACCGCGCGCAATGGCCAAGCTCACGGTCCATGACGAACGCCCATCCACATAGGGCTTCAACCATGCCAGATTGCCCGCCTTGTCGAGCAGGTTGTCGATGCCGACCGTGGCTTGCAAATCGGCTTCAAACGCCTGTTTCGGATCACGCACATGCGGCCCGGCACGCAGTGACAACAGCCCCTCGGCACCTTCTTGCACGACCTGCAATTTATCGGCGGCGAAACCGCCGAGATCGTATTGCGCCTGGCCACGCACATTGTCGAAGGCCAGCTTCCACCGGTTCTCGCGCATGCTGACGCCCGCCAGCACCACCGTTCCATGCATTTGCTGCGTCGGCGCGGGCGCGGGCGCCTGGTGGAACGGCAACAGCAGATGGAAGTCGGTATGTGCGGGTCCCGCGACCTGCAGATTGTCCAAGACGTCGCGATGCGCCTGCTGCAATGGACTTTCACGCAGCATCGCCAGCAACTCCTTGGCATCACCGGATGACTTCGCGTCCACCGTGAGTTCGGGGTGACTGAAGTGCGGAATGCCGGCACTAAGGGATTGGATCGGCACGCCGGCGATGCGTGCTCGCCCCGCGATGGTGAAGCCATTCGCCTCGAAGCGGATGTCGCCGTTGATTGCTTCCGCGGCAGGCCAATCGTGCTGGAACTTGACCGCGCCGTCGACCATTTTGGCGTCGACGCGGAACTTGCCGGCCCCGGCCAGGCCGCGCTCGCTGTGGAATGGCCAGTCGTCGAGATCCCCGGCCAGGACCGCATGCACGTCGTGCAGGGTTCCGCCCTGCAGCGCCGCGTTCAACCAGTCTATTGTCGCCTTCGACATCAGGTGATGCACCCAGAACCCGCGTGCAGCGGATACCGGCACATCACTGATATCGACCGCCAGATCGATGCGTGGCCGGGTGCCATCATTGGGAAACCCCATGCCTCCGCGCGCATTCACCCTGAACTGCCTGGCATCAATGGCAAGTCCCGGCGTCTGCACGTTCCAGGCATCGCCTTCACGCCATGCGACGACGTCGCCGGCAAGAGCCATGGGATGCGGCATGCCAAAGCCCGCCGGCCAATCGAATCCCGCATCGGCAGTTGGATCGAACTGCAACCGCAACGCACTTCCATCACCTTGCAGGCGTGCATCAATCCCGGTCATGCCAGGCGTGGTACCGACTGGGGCGAAATGCAGGCCATGCAAGCGCGCATCCACCTGCAATCCGCCACCTCGCTCGCCACTCACCATGACGTGTTCCAGCGATACCCCAGCTTTTGATGCCAACAACCAGTGGCGAAGTGCGGGCGGCAAGCCATCGCCCAATGCCGCCAACGCAAGCAATGGACCTGCGTCAATCTTGTTGGCGCGTAGACCATAGTGTTTGCCACCCGCCACGAAAAGTCCGTCCAGCACTTGTTCGGTCTTGCCTTCGCCAATGCGCAGCTTCGATGCATCCGCATGCCATTGCGCAATCGTGCCCGCCCAACGCGCATCCAGCTCCAGTGCACTCAGCACCTGCGTTGGCGGCGCCTCCCGGCTATTCGCAGCGGTCCCGCGCAATACCACCTGCTTCAATGCGGCATCGGCATGCACGCTGACAACCCGGTTTTCTGTCAGCGTGGCCCACGCCTGCGCACGACCGCGACCCGCCATCGCGGAGATACCCGCAACGCGCAGGGTGTCCGCAAGTTCAGTCAAGTCGGCATCGCGAGTGCCCGCATACACATCGCCATTGCCACTGATACGGTCGAAATCCAGTGCAGCGCTGAAGGGCACGCCGTCTTTGCGCAGCCAGGCCTTGGCACCGCCGCGGATGCGCGGCCCATCCACCCGCATGCGCAAGTCGATCCGCGGCAAGTGCATGTCCACGCCAAGTTCGGGTGCAAGCACGCGCAGGCGCGCATGCGAGACCTGCAATTCGCCCAACCGTTCCAGCGTCGCGAACGGATCACCGCCCGTATCCTGCTGTTGACCGGGCAAGCCACGCACCTGCCAGCGGCCGGCGGCATCACGTTGCAAGGTGAGGTCGAGCCCGCGCACGCGCAACTCGGTCAGCGAACGCCCGGGCAACAAACCCGTGTACTGCGCTACCAGGATTTCAGCATCGCCGATACGCAACGCATCCTTGCCTTCGCCCACCCGCAAATTGTCCAAACGCAACAGCGGGCCACGCCGGGTCCATCGCGTCTCCACCGCATCGAAGGCGACTGGGTTATGCGCGCGAGCGCTCAACCATTCGGCAATTCTTTCCGGGTGACGTTCGGCCAATGGCAACAGCTGGCTTGCCGCACCAATCACCATCGCGACCAATACCAGTAGCAGTGCCGCGCCGTAGCCGAAGCCGCGACGCAGCAAGCGCAGGCGTCGTCGGAGAGGCGTGCCTGTCACAGGAATTCGTGCGCGCAGCGAGCGGACGTCAGCGCTCGCAGCCGCCTACCGTCGTCACAGGAGGACAACATCGAACTGCTCCTGGAGATACTGCGCATCCGCCTGGAAGCGAATCGACTTGCCCAGGAACTCCTCCAGTTCGGCGACTGCGCTGGACTCTTCTTCGGTGATGCGCGAGACCAGTGTGGGCGATGCGATCACCAGCAACCTTGCCGCGTCGAACTGGCGCACCGCGCGCACGATCTCGCGGAAGACTTCATAGGTGACGGTTTCCGCGGTCTTGACGGTGCCACGCCCGCTGCATTCGTGGCAGGTCTCGCTGAGCTGGCGCTCCAGCGATTCCACCGTGCGCTTGCGGGTCATCTCCACCAACCCCAGTGGGGAGAAGTCGTACACCGTGGTCTTGGCGTGATCTTTCGCCAATGATTTTTCCAGCGTGCGCAACACCTGGCGGCGATGTTCCGCATCGATCATGTCGATGAAGTCGATGATGATGATCCCACCCAGGTTGCGCAGGCGCAGTTGGCGCGCGACGGCCTGGGCCGCCTCCAGATTCGTGCGGTAGACGGTTTCCTCGAGGTTGCGCTGGCCCAGGAACGAACCGGTGTTCACATCGACCGTGGTCATCGCCTCCGTTTGGTCGATCACCAGGGTGCCACCTGACTTCAGCGGCACTTCCTTGTTCAGTGCACGCTGGATTTCGTCTTCGACGCCGTACAGGTCGAACACCGGGCGCGCACCGGTGTAGTGCTCGATCTTTTCGGCCAGCGCTGGCATGTATTGCGCGGCGAATTCGCGCAGGCGCTCGCAGGTCTCGCGCGAGTCGACCTTGACCTTGTCGACGTCGCGGCGGATCAGGTCGCGTACCGCGCGCAGCGGCAGGCTCAAGTCTTCATAGACGCAACTGCCGACCTTCGCGCTCGCCGAAGAGGTCTCCACCAACTCCCAGGCGCGGCTCAGGTAGGCAATGTCCTCGGCCAGCGCTTCCTTCGATTGCCCTTCGGCATTGGTCCGCACGATGTAGCCATGCTTCAGCACGCCGGGCATCGCGCCTGCAGGCGCCAGTTCGCCTACCAATGACTTCAGGCGGGCGCGTTCGGCTTCGTCCTCGATGCGTGCCGAAACCCCGACCACGCGCGAACGCGGCAACAGCACCAGGTAGCGTGACGGGATGCTGATCTGGGTGGTCAGGCGCGCGCCCTTGCTGCCGATCGGATCCTTGACCACCTGCACCACGATCTCCGCGCCATCCCGCAGCAGATCGGTGATGGGTACCTGCACCTGCAGCGGCATGGCAATTGGCGCATCGTTGCTTTCGCCGGCATCCAGTTGGGTGCTGCGGAAGACGTCGTTGGCGTGCAGGAACGCACCGCGCTCCAGGCCGATATCAATGAATGCTGCCTGCATGCCTGGCATCACCCGCTGTACCCGGCCCTTGTAGATGTTGCCGACCACGCCGCGCTGGCTGCCGCGTTCGATGTGCAGCTCCTGCAGCATGCCGTTCTCGACCACGGCCACGCGGGTTTCGCGCGGGGTCACGTTGACCAGCAGTTCTTCGCTCATGACGATGCGCTCATGCCAGCGCACTCATGACAGAAGCCGGAACTGGCGCAGCAGCTGCGTGGTCTCGAACAACGGCAGGCCCATGACCCCCGAATAACTTCCCGACAGATGCGCGATATGCGCCTGCGCGCGGCCCTGGATCGCGTAAGCACCCGCCTTGCCTTGCCACTCACCGCAGGCCAGGTAGGTGTCGATGTCGGCATCGGACATCGCGCCGAAGGTCACCTGCGAAACAGATACCGCCTGCGCTTCGCGCGCCGCCGACACCAACCACACTGAGGTGATCACTTCATGGGTGTGGCCAGACAAGCGTTGCAACATCGAGGCGGCATCGCCGACATCCGCTGGCTTGCCGAACACGTCACCGTCGAGGACCACTTCGGTATCGGCGCCCAACACCACCGCATCCGGCACCGCGACCACCTGCAACAGGCCGGCGCCAGCCTTTTCTCGGGCAACCCGGCGCACGTAGTCGGCAGCGGGCTCATCGCTGCCCTTTTGTTCGGGAATGTCGAGGTCGAGCACGCCGAAATCCAGGCCCAGCCGGGCCAGCAATTCAGCGCGCCGTGGCGAGCGGGAGGCAAGATGCAACATGCTCGAAGTCTAACCCGCGAGCAGACACTGGCCGGCACGTACGGTTCATCCAACCCCGTTCCGGCTCACCATGCGTTCACCCATTCACTCATGCATGCAGCGATGCTTCATCACACCCTGACGTTGCATGACGCACTCTTCAGCCCTGAATCAACCCAAGGACTTCCATATGCCCCTGCGCCGCTCGAACCTGGCCATCATCCTGGCCACTGCCCTTGCTTTCGGAATACCGATGACCTCATCCGCCAATCCACAATCGTCCCCTGCC
>JBDSGA010000016.1:0-14574 GCA_039919235.1 Thermomonas sp.
GGCGAGCCGCGATAGCCGCTGACGAAACCGGCCGTATTCAAACCAGCACGTTCGTCACGCAGTTTCTGCATCAGCGGCAAGCGCACCAGTGCCTGCACGCCGCTCAGGTAGATACGGCCCTGGATGCGCTGGTATTTGTCGTCCAGCGTGTACGTACTGTCTAAGGGCGGGGCATCCACCACGCCTGCCTGCACGCCGGCATGGGTCAGCGTGGTGTTGGCCGAAGCCGGGGACGAGAGTTCGGCGGTGCTGGTCATGACGGGTTTCCGGACAGGCGAAAAACGCCGCAGGAGCGGCGTCGGTGTAGTGCCGCTATTTTAGCAGTGGCATTCGCCTGCACCGAGGGCTTGGTGGCGTCTATGCAGCGCGTCCATGACGTGCAGGTATCCCGCAGCAAATGACAACGTCCGGCTGACCCGACAAATCGCGTACTGGCTGGAGTAGGCTGGTCATTCGCAGCCTGCGTCACCGGGGGAGAGTACGTCGCATGGCATTGAACGACCTGCAGGTGATGGTAGTAGAAGACCACGGCTTCCAGCGCCGGATCGCGGTGCGCCTGCTTGCCGAGCTTGGGGTGAAGCAGGTACTGGAAGGGTCCGATGGTTTGCATGCGCTGGAAGTGTTGCGCCAGCAAGCCACGCCGCCGGATGTGGTGCTGGTCGATCTGGACATGCCGGGCATGGACGGCATCGAATGCATCAGCAACATCGCCCACGAACATTTGGGGCGCGCCGTAGTGGTGGTCAGCGCACTCGACCCGGCGTTGCTCAACACCGTGCAGACCATGGCACGCGCGTACGGGCTGCGCGTGCTTGGAAGCGTGGAGAAGCCACTGACCCGCGACAAACTCGAGGCGGTGTTAAACCGCGTTGATGACCATGCTGGTGAAACTCCGGACCATGAGCTCGCCGAATTCACGGTGCAGGGCTTGGCCGACGCGTTGAAGAACGGCGAGATCGTGGCCTGGTTCCAACCACAGGTGGAGTTCGGGAATGGCAAGGTCATCGGCGCCGAGGCGCTGGCGCGCTGGGAGCGTCCCGACGGCAGCGTGGTGCAGCCACAGCAGTTCGTGCCGATCCTTGAGCGTGAAGGACTGGCCAATGCATTGACCGACTGCATGCTGGGGGAGGCGTGCAGGTGGAAGCAGCAGTGGGACCACGGTGGCACTCGCATCAAGATGTCGGTCAATGTCTCGGCCATCGCCTTGGCCGATCCATCGGCCGCGGACCGCTACCAGGCGATCCTGGAAAGCCACGACATCAAGCCGGAGGAAATGATCCTGGAGATCACTGAAAGTTCGGTGATGTCCGATGCGGCGCGTGGGCTTGGGCTTCTGGCGCGGTTGCGGCTGAAAGGCTTCGGGTTGTCGATCGACGATTTCGGCACCGGTTATTCCTCGCTCGCGCAGCTTTCGCAGATCCCGTTCACGGAATTGAAGATCGACCAAGGCTTCGTGTTCGGCGCCCATGCGCAGCCACGCAAGCGCGCCGTGGTGGAAGCCAGCCTGGACCTGGCGCGCAAACTGGGCCTGACCACCGTGGCCGAAGGCGTGGAAAGCATCGAGGATTGGCAGATGCTGGCCGAACTCGGATGTGACATCGCCCAGGGCTACCTGATTGGCCGACCGGTGCCGGGCAGCGAGTTGCAGGCGGTGATCGGCCGCTGGCGCCGGCCGAGCTAGCCACCAGCGTCGATGCGACTGGATCTCTCAAAGCTCGGCATTCGCCACCAGCTGCTGGGGCTGTTTGGCGTGTTCCTGCTGACCGGCGCGCTGGTGTTGGTGCTGGACGAGATTGGCCAGTTCTACGCACGCCAGTCGTTGGTCGGGATGCGCGACGACGTCCTGTCCGGCATGCGCCGGATCCGGCGCCTGTCGGATGCGTACAGCCAGGACGTGGTGAACACCACCTTCCGCACGCGCAACTACCTGATCAGCTGGAATGAAGGCCTGGCCACCGTGGACCGTGCGCAGGCGACCACGGAAGCCGAATGGGCCGCCTTGCAGCAGACCGAGTTGGGGACGGAAGACCGCGCGCTGCTGGACCAGGCCTTGCAGGCGCGTCCGCGCGCCGATGCCGCGATGGCGACCCTGCGTAACGCATTGCAGGCCAAGGATGTCCGTGCATTGGGGAAGTTCGCGGATTCCGAGTTGTACCTGGCCGTCGACCCTTTGAGCGAACGCCTGCAGCTGATCGCGGATCACTCGCAATTGCGCGCCGACGCGCTGGTCCAAGCGGAAATCCGTCGTGGCCAGAGGGTCAGTTGGTCGCGCATCATGTTGTCGTTGTTGTGCTTCGCCTTGGTCGTGCTGTTCGGGCGACGCATCCTGCGCAATGGGTATCGTGGAGTCGAGGGCCTGACCGAGCTGTCGCGCAAGATGGCGGAGCACGACTACGAGGCCGAACCGCACTACCGGCCGACCGGTGAACTTGGCGAGGTGATGGACAGCTTCCTGCGCATGCGAAGCCATGTGCAGAGGATCGAGACCCAGCTGACCGACCAGCTGATCAGCAACGATCGCGTGCGGGTGGCACTGGAGCGGCGTGAGAATTTCCAGCGGTTGTTGCTGGAAGCCGCGCAGACCGCGATCTTCGCGGTCGATGAGGACGGTATGTTCTCTCAGGTCAACCCCTTCGCCGAACACATGCTGGGGTGGCCGGCTGGGGCCCTGCTTGGCCGTGAGCGGATGGACGTGATCCTGGATCCGGAAGCACTGCAATCACTGTCGCGGCACCTGAGCGATGCGTACGGCCAGCCGATCGCCGCGGACTGGACCGCGTTGCGGGCGTTGGCGCAGCACGTTGAACCCCCGCGTGAGTTTGTATTGCGCCACCAGCGTGGCCGTACCTTGCCGGTGATGTTGGCGTTGTCGCCAATGCGCGACGACACTGGAGCGATGGTGGGTCTGCTGGCGGTGGCCACCGACCTGACCGTGCCAAAGCGCCTCGAGCGTGCATTGCGCGATAGCGAGGCGCGTGCGCGCGATGCGAGCAAGGCCAAGAGCGCATTCCTGGCGGCGATGAGCCACGAAATCCGCACCCCGATGATCGGCGTGACCGGGATGATCGAGGTGCTCAGCCTGACCCCGCTGGATGCAGAGCAGCGCCGTTCGCTGAACGTGATCCAGGCATCGGCCGAGGCGCTGCTGCGGATCATCGGCGATATCCTGGATTTCTCGAAGATCGAGGCGGGGCGGTTGGAAATCGAGCCGGTCGCAATCGCGTTACCCGAGTTGCTGCGCAGCGTGGTCGCGAATCATGCAGGTTCCGCTTCCAGCAAGGGCTTGTCGCTGGAATGCCAGATCGACCCGAAGATCGGGCCCGCACACATCGCTGACCCGGTGCGGTTGCGGCAGATCGTCGGCAATTTCCTGTCGAACGCGATCAAGTTCACCGAACACGGGCGGGTGCTGGCGGTGCTTGAAGTTGCCAGTAGCGACCCGTATGACGGCGCGCATGGCAGCGACGAACTGGTATTCCGGGTGACCGATACCGGCATCGGCATCAGCGAGCAGGCGCAGGCGCGCCTGTTCCAGCCGTTTTCGCAAGCCGAAGCCGATACCACGCGCCGTTTTGGCGGCACCGGGCTAGGGCTGGCGATCAGCCGGCGCCTGGCCGAGCTGATGGATGGCACGGTGGACATGGAATCGGCGCCTGGGTCGGGCACCAGCATGCGCCTTTGCATGAAATTGCAGCGCGCGCTGGCGCCGATTGCCAGCACGTCGGGACCCATGGCCGTCACCCCAGGCTTCAGTCCGCGACGGTTGCCCACGGTGGAAGCGGCACAAGACGAGCACAGTCTGGTCCTGCTGGTGGACGACCATCCGACCAACCGCCAGGTGATCCAGCGGCAACTGGCGCTGGCGGGTTATGCGTCGGAAACGGCCGAGGATGGCGTCGAGGGCTTGGAGCGCTGGCGCAGCGGGCGCTACGCGCTGTTGCTGAGCGATGTGCACATGCCGCGCATGGATGGCTATCAACTTGCGCGCACGATCCGCGAGGAGGAAGCACGCAGCGGCAAGCAGCGCATACCGATCATCGCGCTCACTGCATCCGCCCTGAAAGGCGAAGCGGAACGCTGCCTGGCCGCGGGCATGGATGACTACATGGCCAAGCCCGTCAGCATTCCGACCATGGGCGCCTGCCTGCAGCGCTGGCTGCCGCATACCGCGTCCGCGCAGCCGTTGAGTGCCGAGCAAGGGGTATCGATCCAGACCGCCAACAACAAGCAGGTGGCGTTGGCCGAAGCCGGATTACCGCAACTGGCACATCCGCCGACCCTGGACATCGCGGTACTCACGGAATTGACCGGGAGCGACCCAGCCGAGGCGCACGCCTTGCTGGACGAGTTCCTTGACAGCACGCGTGATGACCTGGCCCAGCTGGAAGCGATGCGTCGTGACGGCGACTTGCAGGGCCTGACCCGGCAGGCGCACAAGGTCAAGGGTGCAGCGAAGCTGGTGGGCGCGATAGAGCTGGCTGAGGCGGCCACCCTGCTGGAAGCCGCTGGCCGCAGTGGCAACTGGGCCAATATCCTGCCGCTTGCGGTGGACGTGACGACTGCAGCGGAGCGTCTGCGGCTGGACGTGGCGGAGCGCTACCCGGCCTGAGCCGAAGGCCGCCGCTTGCGTGTACGCTTGGGCCAGGCAAGGCGAGGAAACGCAGCGATGAAGACGTGGCTGGTGGCGTGTTCCAAGGGCGGCGTGGGCAAGACCACGATCGCGACGCATCTGGCAGCGGAAGCTGCCGTGGCAGGCCAGAACGTGGTGTTGGTCGATGCTGATCCACAAGGCTCGGCGACGCGCTGGTGCCAGCGCCGCGCCGGAATGGCCAGCGCGGTGTTGCCGCTCGACGGCAGGCGTAAATCCTGGCCAAAACACATCCCGGATGGGGTCCAGCGGATCATCGTGGATGCGCCCGCCGGGGCCATGGGCCATGAACTCGAAAGCTTCCTCGACATCGCTGATGCGGTGATCGTGCCGATCCAACCGTCGGCGCTGGATATCGAGGCCAGCATCGGTTTCATCGAATCACTGGGCAAGCATCCCCGGGTGCGCAAGGGCAAGCTGCGGGTGGGACTGGTCGGCAATCGTCTCAAACCGAACACCAATGCCACCCAGCAGGCGCTGGACGTGCTGCGCAGCTGGCCGTTCCCGCTGGTGGCGCAATTGCGCGACAGCCAGGCCTATGTGGTGCTGACCGGGCTGGGCAAAAGCCTGTTCGACTATCACTCGGCGCAGGTTCGCGAGCATCAGGCCGATTGGCTGCCACTGCTGCAATGGCTGCGCAAGGACTAGTGCTTGCAGCGTAAGCTGCTGGAAACGCCACGAGGAGATCCAATGAGGGACTTGATCCTGCTGCGCCATGCCCATGCCGAACCCGCCATCCCGGGCCAGGACGATCGCCAGCGCGGTCTATCCGCCACCGGCCTTGAGGAGGCGCGCGCCGCCGGCGACTGGCTGCGTGCACATGGCTTGATGCCGGATCGCATCCTGTATTCCGATGCCGCGCGCACCCGCGAAACGTTGGAGGCCATGGGTGACATGGCTGGCGTGCAAGGACGCGAAGAGGCTTCGATCTACGAAGCCAGCCCCGGCACCCTTGCGGCCCTGGCAGATGCCAACCGAGACGCCGAGCGCTTGCTGCTGATCGGCCACAACCCGGGGTTGGAGCAGCTGGCGGCCTTCATGCACAGCGGTCAGACCGGCGATTATCGCGGCATGCCGCCGGGTGGCATCGCGGTGCTCAACCTGCCTGCGGATGTGTCGATCGAGCCCGGGAGCGCCACCTTGACCCAATTCTGGTGGCCGTGATTCGATGATGGTCCAGCGTGGCCGCCACTGGTTGGCGCTGGCCGCGCTCCTGCTGCTGGGTGGCTGCGCGACGTTGTCCACGCCGCAGCGCGAGGATGCGGAACGGATCGCCAGCAGCGCGCGCTCGACCCAGGTCGACTGCAAGCACGTCGATGCCTGTGCGTTGGCGTCGCCCCTGCATGACCTTGCGGATCGAGCGCTGGCGGAATCCACGCCGGCGGTCCCTCGGCATTACGCCGTGTTGCTGGACAAGGGCCCGGATGCCTTGCTGGCACGCATCCACCTGATCCGCAGCGCACGCCACAGCATTGACCTGCAAACCTATATCTTCGATGAGGATGACTCGGCGCAGTTGGTGCTGGACGAACTGCAGGCAGCAGCGTTCCGTGGGGTCAAGGTCCGCCTGTTGCTGGACCAGTTGTCGGCGCTGGAAAAAGTCTCGACGCTCGCCGCCTTGTCCGGCCTGCACGAGAATTTCGAATTGCGGCTCTACAACCCGGTGCTGGACCGGGCGCGGCTGTCCTTGCCGATGTATGTGGTTGCATCGGCCTGCTGTTGGCGCACCCTCAACCGGCGCATGCACAGCAAGCTGTTGCTGGTGGATGATGCGATCGGCATTACGGGTGGGCGCAATTACCAGGACGATTATTTCGACTGGGATGCAGCGTACAACTTCCGTGATCGAGACCTGCTGATCGTCGGTCCGGTCGCGCGCGAGATGGCCAGCAACTTCGCCGCATTCTGGAACTCGCCGCGTAGCATCCAGGCCGAACGCCTGAGCGACGTGGCCCGTTACCTGCGCGCACAAGGCGTGCCGCCACCGCCGCACCAGCTCTACTTCAAGCCGGGGCGCGTGCGCGCGTTGCTGGCGGAAGTCGATGACGCTGCGGTCATCCTGGATCGCTTCGTCAGCCCCGCGCTGGCGGTGAGTGGCGTGCAATTCATTGCCGACCTGCCGACCAAGCACCGTGATAGCGCCGACCGGAAAGAAGCTGCGCGGGCATCCAGCGGCCTGCAGCAATTGATTGCGTCGGCGCATGACGAGGTCTTGTTGCAGACGCCTTACCTGGTGCTGTCGAAACCCGCGCAGCGCGTCTTCCGCATATTGCACCAACAGCCGAATCCGCCGCGGGTGTTGATCTCGACCAACAGCCTGGCATCTACCGACGCCTTCATCGCCTACGCGATTTCGTACAAATACAAGCGCCGCTACTTGCGTGACTTCGGCTTCGAAATCCACGAATTCAAGCCATTCCCGGCAGATGCGCCCTTCGAGCTTGGCCCGACCGGAGCTGATTTGGGCGAAGCGGATGCGGATGTGCCCGCGCCGAAGCCGCGGCCCACGCGCCGCGAGCGGCACTTGGCCGAACGCGGCCTGCGCAGCGATCCGGGCGGGGAATCGAGCGCACTGCGCGCGCTGTTCGGATCTTCCAGCTCACTGCCGGTGCGCCTGAAGCGCGCAGGCATCCGCATGGGCTTGCACGCCAAGTCGATGGTCGTGGACGAGCGCGTCGGCGTGGTCGGCACTCACAACTTCGATCCACGCAGCGACACCTACAACACCGAAAGCGCAGTGGTCATCGCCGATCCCGCCTTCGCACAATTGCTCTCGGCCAGTATCCGCCGGGACATGGAGCCCGACAATGCGTGGGTGATCGGTCGCCGGGATTCGTCGCCAATATTCCCGGGCATCGAGTTCACCCTGGCGCGCATCTCGGAGCGCATGCCGATCTTCGACCTGTGGCCGATCAAGTACGCGACCAGCTATGAATTCGAGCTCGGCCCGGGATGCCTGCCGCCGCCTTCGCCATTCGCCGCCGATTTCCGCCGCTGTCACACGCCCCTCGGCGATTTCCCGGAAGTGGACATGGGCCTGAAGTGGCTGGGCGTGCGCGTGTTCACCGCATTTGGTTCGGGATTGGCGCCAATCCTGTAGCCAGCCAGCGCTGGCCGTAGTTGGCCCGGTTTACCGTCGCATTGACGCGAAGCGACGCGCGTCCTAGGCTGCGCGTCTCACTGCGCGCGCCGGGAAGCCCAATGTCGATTACGCTGAATTTCGAACTCAACGATCAGGATCTTGCCCATTTCGAGAAGGCGATAGCGCGCTCGAAGAAGGCCGCGGAAGGCAAGAGCAACGAGGACATCATCGCCTGCGCGGTTGCCATGCTGGCAGACGCGCAGAAAGTGCATATCCCGGATTTCATCAAGGATCGCCTGCTGCGCCTGGACGACATGATTGCCATGGTCCGCGACGAGGGTTGGGCCCTACCCGAAGCCGACAAGGAGCGGGTGCTGTCGGCGTTGATGTATTTCTGCGATCCCGATGACGTGATCCCGGACAACATCGAAGTGCTCGGTTTCCTCGATGACGCGGTGATGATCGAGTTGTCGGTGCGCGAGCTGAAGCACGAACTCGATGCCTACGACGACTTCTGCGACTACCGTTCGCACGAAGCCGGTCGCCGCGGTGTGGAGCCGGCGGCCTTGGGCCGCACCGATTGGCTGGACGGCCGTCGCGAAGAACTGATCGACCGCATGCACCAGCGCCGTGAGCGCGATTTCGGCACCGGCTACGGCACCAGCAGCGGGTATGCCGCCACGGGTCGCAGTTCCTACGTGCGTGGCTGGCGTCCGGGTGTGTTCAAGTTTGGCTGAACCGGGTTTGAGCGAGCGCGCATTCGCCTGGCCGGAAGGTGCCACCTTGGAAGCGTTGAACGCGCGATCGGATGGTACGTTGATGGAAGTGCTTGGGATCAAGTTCACCGAGCTCGGTGCCGGCTATTTGCGTGGCACCATGCCAGTGGACGCGCGCACCCACCAGCCGTATGGCCTGCTGCATGGGGGCGCATCTGTCGCCCTGGCGGAAACCCTGGGTAGCAGCGCGGGTGTGCTGATGGCCGGCGGCAATGCGGTGGTCGGACTCGAGATCAACGCCAACCACCTTCGCGCCGTGCGCTCTGGCCTGGTGACGGGTACGGCGCGTCCGCTGCATATCGGCCGCAGCACCCAGGTCTGGGAAATACGGATCGAGGACGACGCGGCCAAGCCGGTGTGCATCAGCAGGATTACCCTCGCCGTGTTGCCGCAGCCACCCGGCTGACGTGGTTTTTGAATCGCGGCACTAGCCGTATCGCATAAGGTTCGGCCATGAATGCGACGAACCCCGCCGTCGAACCCGTGATGTTCCGTGTTTGGCGTTACCTGTATCGGGTACCGCTGCTGATCTGGCATGTCCTCGTGCACCTGCCGATCCTGCTGTTATTGCTCGCCCTGGGGAGTCGGGGCGTGGCTGATGCGGCGTTGCGTTGGTGGGCGCGCTGGTTCCTGCTGGTCTTCGGCATGCGTGTGCACCGCGAAGGCACGCCGTTGGCGGGTGGCACCATGTTTGTCGCCAACCACGTCAGCTGGGTCGATATCGTCGCCCTGCATTCGCAACACATGATGGGCTTCATCGCGAAGCATGAAATCCGGAGTTGGCCGCTGATCGGCTGGCTGAGCACGCGTACCGAAAGCATTTACCTGCGCCGTGGCAGTGCCGATTCGCTGGGTGATGTGATGGAGGCAATGGCGTCGCGCCTGCGCGCCGGTCGCGCGGTGGCGGCCTTTCCCGAAGGCGGCACCCGTCCGGGCTACGCATTGGGGCCATTCCATGCCCGCATCTTTACCGCGGCGGTGGCCGCGGACGCGCCGGTGCAGCCCGTTGCGTTGTGCTATGGCCGAGCCTGCGAGGCGCAATCGATCGTCGCCTACGCGCCGCGAGAGAGTTTCATGGCCAATTTGGTGCGCTTGCTCGGTGAACCCGCGCGCCCGGCGCGGGTGTGCTTCCTGCCGCCGATCCTGCACGCGGAACACGAAGGCCGGCGTGGCATCGCGCTGATGGCGCGCGCGCGAATTGACGAGGCGATGCAGGCCGGATGAGCACGCAGGCCGCCAGCGCCTATCGTTCGCCGCGCTGGTTGCGCAACCCGCACCTGCAGACGCTGCTGGGCAGCAGCCCGATTCGGGTGCTGCGTGGCGCGCGCGAACTGCGCAAGCTCGGCGCCGTGCACGAAGAACACCTGATCGATGCCGGCAGCGGGATTCGCCTGCATGGCGTGCACAGCACGCTACCGGGACGCACCTCACGCGGTTTGGCGTTGCTCCTGCACGGCTGGGAGGGCAGCGCGGAGTCGGGCTACATGCGGCTGACCTGCGCGCGCCTGCTGCAGTGCGGCTTCGATGTGTTCCGCCTCAATTTCCGCGACCACGGCGATACGCATTCCCTCAACGAAGAACTGTTCCACTCCAACCGACTGGAAGAAGTGCTGCAGGCCGCGCTGACCATTTCACGAAGATGGGCAACGCAGCCGCCGCTGCCGATGGTGATCGCTGGTTACTCGCTGGGCGGCAATTTCGCGCTGCGCGTGGCCTTGCATGCGCCGCGCGTTGGCCTGCAACTGGCACGGGTCGCCGCAGTTTGCCCCGCGCTCGACCCCAACCGCACCACCACCGCGATGGAGCACGGGTTGCCGTTTTACGAGCGTTATTTCCTGCGTAAATGGACCCGCTCGCTGCGCCGCAAGCGCGACCTGTACCCGCAGCGCCACGCCATCGACGAGGAACAACTGCGCAGTCGTCGCTTGCGCAGCCTGACCGCCTGGCTGGTCGCGCGGCACACCGAGTTCGCCGATGTCGATGCGTACTTCGATGGTTACCGCATCAGCGGCGACCGCATGGCAGCATTGCAGGTGCCGGCCGACATCCTGACCGCCGCAGACGATCCGGTGATCCCGGTCGATGATTTCCATCACTGGCAACTGCCGGCGGATGCGTACGTGGAAATCGCCGCGCATGGCGGTCACTGCGCGTTTCTATGCGATGCAAGCATGCACGGATACGCCGAAGACTGGGTCGCGCAGCGCTTGTCCACGGCGCTGCAACCTGTCCCGGCGCAGAATGCTGGCAACGCTTTCGGAGAGCGGGCACACGGAGAGCCGGCATGAAGATCCACAGCGACAGCTTCGAACACGGCAAGCCCATCCCTGCCGAATTCGCGATGGGCGCGCCGGATGGCTTCGGTGGCAACCGCAACCCCCACTTGGCGTGGGCCGACCCGCCGGCGGGCACCAAATCATTCGCGCTGCTGTGCATCGATACCGATGCGCCGACGGATAGTGCGCTGGTGGCAGATGACACAACGCCAATCCCGGTCGCGCATCCGCGTGGCGAATTCATGCACTGGGCGGTAGCCGGCATTCCCGCGGACAGCCACGACATTCCCGCAGGCAGTTGCAGTGACGGCCTCACCCAGCAAGGCAAGGGCGCCGGCCTGGATGCCGGTGGCCGCCGCGGCATGAATGATTACACCGGTTGGTTTGTCGGCGATGCCGACATGGGTGGCCAATATTTCGGCTACGACGGCCCGTATCCGCCCACGCACGACCTGCGCCTGCATCGGTATTTCTTCCGCGTGTTCGCGCTGGATGTGGATGCGCTCGAATTGCCGGAATACTTCACTGCGGGTGACGTGCTCAGGGCCATGCATGGCCATGTGCTGGCGGAAGGCTCGACCTATGGCACCTATACGCTGAATTCCCAAGCGTCAGGTTGATGCTGATCGCAGACGCGACATTGGTTCAACGTCGCACGCCGACGCCGTGCGTGTAGACCAGCTTGCCACCGAACCAGCCGGCGGCGATCAACACGAGAAATCCCAGCACGCCAAGGCCGAGCGCGAGCGCGTTCGGCTTGACGAGTGAAAAACGTTCCATGCGAACGGCGAGACTGGCGGCGTAACAAAGCCAGGCGCCCATGACCAGCAACATGTGACGATTGGCATCGGCCAGTGCCGGACTGGCGTCATCGATCTTCACGAACTCAAGCAGGCCACTGGCCATGGCGACCAACGCCGCCAAGGTGCCAATCAGCATGGCGATGCCGGCGAAGTGCCACGCCGGCTCGCCCCAGTGCAGGCTGGCGACATCGGCCAGCGTGGCAAGCGACCAGCAGGCGATCGGAAAATGCACCAGTGCCGGGTGCAGCGGATGCCTCATTGGGTCAGCACGGCACTGAGCAGGATAAGCACGCCAGTGACCGCAGCGCCGGCATGCGCGAGCACGGCCTTCTTGACCGCCACCTTTTGTTGCAGGTGCAGCGAGGCGAGGTAGAAGCCGCCCAGCGCTGCAACAACAAGCACGCATAGGGCGACCAGCGCGCGGGTACTGCCACCCTGCATGACACCCAGCAGCAACAGGATCAGCCCGCTTGCACCGAGCACCGCGTGCAACAGCGAGATCACCCAAGGCGTGAGCTTGCCGCGCAACACGAACGAAGCAAGGAACAAGCCACCGAGCGCGCCGACAGCGAATACCAGTAATGCATAGGTCAGCATGTTGAATTCCTCGAGAGGTGATGGAGACGGTGTGGTGGGCGCATGCCGCCGTCAGGGCATGCGTGAAGGGTCATGGCGACGGCAGTTGCGACGGCGAACCGTCGTCGAGCCGTGCCAGCACGGCATTGGTCATGCGTTCGCAGCGCGGCCCGAGGAACGAAAAGGCGTCGCTCAACGTCGCCGCCAAGCTGTCGTGCAAGGCCGCACGCAATAGCCTGCGCGCGCGATGCAGGCGGGTCTTCACGGTTTCCGCGCGCAGGCCGAGGGCAACGCTGGTTTCCTCGACGCTGCACTGCTCGATCTCGCGCATCACGAACACGATGCGGAACGGCTCCGGCAAATCTTCGATGGCATGTTCAAGCAGGGTGCGGATCTGCGCGCGCGAAGCGATCGAGGCTGGATCCTCGCTGCCGAACTTCGACGGAAACGGGATGACCTGGCAACCGTCGGCCTGGACCATCTCGAGTTGCTCTATCGCCACCGTCGGGCGCTGCTGGCGCAACCTTCCATACGCCTCGTTGAGCACGATGCGGGTCAGCCAGGTCAACAGCGCGGCATCGCCGCGAAATGTCGAGAGCTTGCCGTAGGCATGGACGTAGGCGGCCTGCACCACGTCCTCGGCTTCGGCGTCATTGTTGACCACGCCGCGCGCGATCCGGAACAGGCGTTGGTTGCAGCGCTGCATGATGTGGCGAAACGCTTGGCGGTCACCGCTTTGCACGCGCAAGACCAAGGCATCGTCCTGCAATGCGGCGTAGTCGATCGCGGTGTTTGCTTGGATGGTGGTCATGCAAATCTTCTTCCCTTTCCTGATCGGATGCAGCAGTGCGCGACAGGTTCCCGGATCAGGCCGCGAGCGCGGCGAGGATGTCGCTGCGCAGCGGTTCATGCTCAAACTGGCCGTGCAGGCGCCGGGTCACCATCGCCACCCCCTGCATGCCGATGCCGCGCGAAGCGATGCATTCGTGGGTGGCCTTGATCACCACTGCCACGCCGCGTGGTCGCAATACCTGTTGCAGGGTATCCGCGATTTCCGCGGTCAGTCGTTCCTGGATCTGCAGGCGCCGTGCGTACGCATCCACCAGCCGCGCCAGCTTGGAGATGCCGACCACGCGTTCGCCCGGCAGGTATGCGACGTGGGCGACGCCGTGGATGGGTGCCATGTGGTGTTCGCACACGGAACGCAAGGGGATGTCACGCAGCAGCACCAGGTCGTCGTAACCGGCGCGATCAAAGGTCTTGCCGAGGATGCGCGCCGGATCGAGCGCGTAGCCACCGAACCATTCTTCGTAGGCACGAACCACGCGGGCTGGCGTGTCCTGCAGGCCTTCGCGCCCAGGTTGGTCGCCGGCCCAGCGGATCAGCGTCTGCACCGCAGCCTCGGCCTCGCGGCGGGTGGGCCGCGAGGTGTCGGTGTCGGCAAGCAGTTGCCGCGAAGCGGGACTTTCGATGGCGTGCAAATGGGCGTCGAGCATGATGCCTGTCTCCATCAGGTGTATATCCCTACAGATGCACGACTGCGCCTGAGGTTCCCGCTGGTCCGGCGCGTGGCCCTCGGAACCTTGCATCGCCTGCTGCATCCAATGCATGTACCGGTCCGTGCCGCGGCGCGCGCACCGGCCCCACAGGAGGAACGTCATGTCGAACGACACATCCCACCCGGTTGGCCCGGATCTGCGCGAGGGCGTGCTCAGCGGGGATATTCCGCTGAATGGCGTACTCGCGGGCCATGTTGATGGTGAACCCGTGCTGCTGGCCCGCCTGGAGGATGGCGTTCACGCGGTCGGTGGCGCCTGCACCCATTACGGTGGGCCGCTGGCGGAGGGATTGGTGGTCAATGGCGAGGTCCATTGCCCTTGGCACCATGCCTGCTTCAGCCTGCGTAGCGGCCAAGCCCTGCGCGCGCCGGCGTTTGCGCCCCTGCAGAAATGGCGCGTCGAGACGATCGGTGACCGGGTGTTCGTGCGTGAGCACGATTCGGCAGCGCAACCGCCCGTGCAATTACCTGGTACGCAACCCGAGCGCATCGTCATCGTCGGCGGCGGGGCTGCCGGTTTCGCCGCCGCCGAGAGGCTGCGCGGACTTGGCTTTGCTGGACAATTGAGCATGCTCAGCGCGGACCGTGACCTGCCCTGTGACCGCCCCAACTTGTCCAAGGATTACCTGACTGGCACCGCCGAGGAAGCGTGGATTCCGCTGCAACCAGAAGAGTATTACGCGCAGCATGAGATCGACTTGCGGCTGGATTGCGAGGTCGCATCGATTGATGTCGAGGCGCACCACGTCGTGACTGCGGCCGGCGAGCGCTTCGCGTTCGACACGTTGCTGATCGCTACAGGCGCTGAACCGCGGCGGCTGCCGATTACCGGCTTCGACCTGCCCAATGTGCTCC
>JBDSGA010000017.1:0-2870 GCA_039919235.1 Thermomonas sp.
CCGCGTATGCGGCGCACGCGGGCAAGCAATTTGGATTTGCCGCGAACGGTATGACCCATGACGTACCCCTGAAATTAGGATAGGGGGGTATAGTATAATCGCAAAAGTTTGAAACGCGTAACGCCTATTTGCAGCTCTTAAGTATTTGTGTAACCCGTCCAGCAAACGCTACCCTGCATGTCCATGACCAAGCACCTCGCCAATCGACTGTTGTCTTCGCTTCGCACTTTGGTGCTCGCGTTGTTCGTGCTCGGCGTGGTCGTCCAGCCTGTGGCTGCGTCAGTCAGTGAGATTCACGAGCTTTCTCATGATCCGGTCGAATTCCAGACCCTTGCGGAGCATTTGGATCTACCAGCAAGTGATGCGGATGAAGGCGGAGGGTCGGAACCGTTGCATGCGCTGCATCACTTCGCCCATTGCTGTGGTCAGTTCACGGCGATTATTACGGCGGTGTTCGAGCTGCCATTGCCGCCAGCGACCGATAGGCTGCTGGTGGTAGGTAAATCGCAGATGCCCATCTATACACGGGCACTCGCGCCTTACAGGCCTCCGATCACGGCGTAAGCGATGTGCTGGCCTTTGTCAGCGTTCCGTTCACGACTTTCCGGAGCACCACCCCCATGAGCTTTCGATTCGCGGCAGTCGCCGCGTTGATCGTTGGCGTGGTTGCGGCATTGCCCGCGCCCGCCAGCGAGCGTATTTCACTTGATGACGCCTTCCAGCGAGTCGCATCTACCCATCCCGACTTGAGATTGTTCGGCCCGCGCCGAGACGTGCTCTCTGCGGAACTCGAGCGCGCGTCCCTGCGTCCCGGCTACGTGGCCCGCGCCAACGTGGAGAACGCGCTTGGCACTGGTGTGGCCAGCGGCGTGCAGGGCTTGGAACTCACCCTGAGCCTGGCCTCCGTGTTCGAGCGCGGTGGCAAACTGGATGCACGCCGTACGCTGGGGCAAAGCCGGATCGACGGCCTTGCCGTTGAACGTGAAGCACGCCGGTTGGACCTGCTAGCCGAGGTGGCGCGACGTTATCTGGCCGCCGTCGCGGCGCAGCGCCAGCGCGAGATTGCGCAGTTCGACATTGCCCAGCGCCAGCGCACGGTCGCAGGGGCACGCAAGCGCCTGCAGGCCGGCGCCTCACCGGAATCGGTGGTGCTGACGGCGCAGGCAGCACTGGCCCGGGCCGAGCTCGACCTCGCCCGTGCCGACCAACGCTCTGTAGCGGCGCGACAGCATTTGGCCGCGCTGTGGGGCGCGCGCGCGCCTGATATCGAGGTGATGGCCAGTGACCCGCTGAAACTACCGGCGATTGCCGACTTCGGCGCGCTAACCCAGTTGCTCGACCGTACGCCGGAACTGACCCAGTTCGTAGGCGAACAACGCATCCGTGAGGCGCGTTTGCAGCTTGCTCGTTCGGAGGCCAAGGCGGACCTGTCATGGGACGTGGGTCTACGGCGCTTGCAGGCGACGGGTGATTTCGGATTTGTCGCTGGCATTTCGATGCCGCTGAGTGCGCGTGGTCGGGCCCAACCGGGTATTCGTGCCGCCGATGCCGAGCTTGCATCCCTTGAGATCGAGCGCGAAGCCAAGGGCTTGTCGTTGTACTCGACACTTGCCGATGCTCATGGACGCTACCGCGTCGCGCAGTTGGAAGTGTCGCGCATGCAGTCGGAGATCTTGCCCAAACTCGCCAACGCCGAAGCCGCCGCGGAGCGGGCGTACCGCGCGGGCGCCATCAGTTATCTCGAATGGGCCCAATTGCAGTCCGAACGAACGCTCACGCGCAAACAGCAACTCGATGCTGCTCTGGATGCCCAGCGCGCCTTGATCGAAATCCAGCGACTCACTGGCGAGGCATTTGTCGTCGGTTCTGAGCCTTCGACCGAACCACAAGGACACAATCCATGAAAAAGCATTATTTGATTGGCGCAATCGCGCTTGCCCTGTCGGTCACCGCATGTGGTGGCGCTCGCACGGAAGACGTGAGTGAGTCCGGCGAGCATGCCGAAGCGGCCGAGGCAAAAAAAGGTGAGCACGGCGGGCGGTTGCTTGAACAGGACGGATACACGGTGGAACTTGCGATCGCCGAGGACGGCACACCGCCGAAGTATCAAGCGTGGTTGTACAAAGGCGATAAACCCTTGCCAGCAAATGCCGGCACGCTGGAAGTAAAGCTCAAGCGCTTGGGCGATATCGCCGAGAACCATCAACTCAAGCCGCAAGCCGACGGAAGCCTGATGGCTGCGACAGTGGTCGGTGAACCCCACTCGTTCGATGTCGAGGTGCTCGCCACCCTCGGCGGCAAGTCGCTGCGCTGGACGTACCCCAGCTACGAAGGGCGCACCGAGATCGTTCCCAAGATCGCGGACGATGCAGGTATCAGGGTGGCGCCGGCCGGTCCCGGCGTGATTGCTGATGAGCATGAAGTACAGGGCTTGCTGACGCCGGTCGAAGGCCGTGCCGCCACGGTCATGGCGCGTTTCCCAGGACCGATCCGCAGCCTGCGCGCCAATGTTGGCGACCGCGTTCGCGCAGGTCAGGCGCTTGCCACGGTCGAGAGCAACCTCAGTCTGACCAACTACACGGTGGCGGCGCCGATTTCCGGCGTGGTGCTGGCGCGTAGCGCATCGGTTGGGGGTGTAGCGAGTGAGGGCACCGCGCTATTCGAGATCGCCGACCTGTCCACACTCTGGGTCGATTTGCATATCTTCGGATCCGACGCCCAGCACATCCGCCCTGGCGTGCCAGTCAAGGTCACGCGCATGAGCGATGGGGTCACGATTGAAACCACGCTTGAGCGCGTCCTGCCAGGCACGGCCACCGCAAGTCAAAGCACCGTTGCGCGCGCGACAATTGCCAATGCTGATGGACTGT